>JAGZLW010000034.1 GCA_018364455.1 Streptococcus mitis
ATATATATATATATATATATATATATCGGAGATAGTGTGTATATTTTCGGTATAAAACTAGTAAAACAGGTAAAAAAACTTCAAAACTGTATACAACTCGCTATGCTCTTTCTGTTCGTAGAGCCACTATTTCGCTATCTCTTCCTCCCTCTACTAGCTCATGATAATCAGACTTTGGAATCGCTATTTGGTTCACCGATAGCGGGGGCCCACGAAGGACTCACACCTCAGATGAACGTCATGCCCGTCGTACAAAAAAATCACTCCCTGACTAGGCGAGTGATTTTTGAGCTACTGTTAAAAAGAGTTCTGAGTAATTTCCTTGAAACAGGTCCTCGGCACTGTAAAGAATCTGACTGTCAATGCTCGAAAAACCAAACTGGGCTAGCTTGTTTTCCAGTTCCACCAATTCAAATCCATGATGGTTAGCTTCTGTCTTGGTAAAATCAGCAATGAGGAGTTGTCCATCTTCCTTCAAATGTTGATGAAACAGTGAGAGAGCCGCATTCAAATCAGGCATATGATGAAGAACACGACAAACAACAATGAGATCAAACTCTTGCTTCAAGGGATTTTTCAATAAATCTTGCTCCAAAAACTGGATATTCTTGATGTCTTGCTGCTCCGCTTTCAAGCGAGCTTGCTCCAGCATTCTCTCCGAAATATCCACCAATGTTACAGACTTGGCCTGCTTGGCTAGGGGCAAGGTTAACAGACCCGTCCCTCCACCAAAATCCAAAATTTCTTTGTCTGATAGAAGATCAATCTGTTTCTCGACTGCTTGACAAACCAAGTTTGCAAGGAAGATATTTTTAGGTGAATCAAAAGTTTCTGCTTTGTGGTTAAAATCATGTTTCATATTTTTAGTTTAGCACAAAATAGCTTGATTAGCTAGGAATTCTCTTTCTTTTCAGACTTCTCTTCTGATTTTTTCTTCTCCGCTTTTTCGCTTGAATCAGTCTTCGCTTCTTCCTTTTTCTCTGTCTTCTCTTCTTTGATTTTGACTGAAGGAAATAAGAACTCATATTGGCTCTTAGGCGTACGAACCCTCGTCACTAAGCCAGTTTTCTTGTTTTGATAGCTTACCTGACCTAGATTAAAAACCTGTTCCCCACTTTCTTGCTCGGCTTTATCCTTGGTTCGTTTAGCCATGGCAAAAGCAATCAGCTTTTCTTTATTTAAAGCATAGTCTCGATGGTGGGCGACTTGTCGGTTCAAGTAAAATTGTAACAAAAGGCTAAAAATGGCTGCCATGGTGACTGCATAGAGGAGAACACCTGCCTTAACTTTTTTCTTTTTCCACACGATAGATGAACTCCCTTTCTAAGCCTTTTTGGAACTGAAAATGAAAGCGAACCAGTTGATTGTCCTCTGTAATCTGCGCAGATTCGAGGCCATAAACCATCGGTTGATAACCCCGTCCACTGGCATCGGTTTTCCGAAAATCGTCTGACTTGGACTTACCGATGGCGATGTCCTTGCCATCTTGCTTCATGTATAGGCGATTGCCCTCCACTTTTTCAAACTGCGAACGGTCTAATTCTGCCTCCAACTGGTCCACAAACAAGAGCCACTCCTTTTGCTCGCTTTGCTGCTGGTAGCGAACTTCTGAAATGAGGAGCTGACTCATGGCTTGAAAGAGGAGTAAGCTTCCACTGATGACAATGAGAGCAATAAGGGATTCTAACAAGGTAAAAGCCTTGACCTTATGGCTCTTTGATAGCCAACAACTGTTCTGAACCATGGTAGACCTCCAATCCTTTTTCACTAGAAAACACCTGAATCTCCACTCCGTTTATCTTTACCTGATTTTGACCTGTCTGCAAGGCCATCTTAGCTCCCCTCAAGACTTCTTCCTTTTGCAAGATTTTTGCTTCTTCTTGCCTATTCTTTTGAATTTGTCCCAAAAGGAGAGTTGCAATACTGGCAAAGATAGCTAGAGCAACCACTGCTTCCAGTAAAATCACTGCCCTAATTTTTTGTTTCCTTAATGCGTTTAATTTTTCCATTTCCTAGATATAACTGATAGCGAATCATTCCTTTACTGGTCTGAAATTCAACCTTAGCCAGGGATGAATTGCCCCCAGTTCGGTCAAATGTGATACTTTGTCCCGATGGTGCCTGAATCCCTTTAGGAACTGTCAGCTTTTGACTGCCATTGCTAATGGTCTGTCCGTCTATGCTCAAACTTGTCTTTTGCTGACTAGCTACACTGCGTTTTTGAGTTTCCCGATAGAGTTCTTCAAACTCCATAAAGAAAATCTGCTCCTCTACCGCCGCAAAAGTGGACTGGACAGAGCCGGATAAGCCCAAGGCAAGTATACTCACAAGACTCAAAACCAAGAGACTTTCAAGCATGGTAAATGCCTTAATCTGCAACGGTTTGACTGGTATTTTGTTTAGCATGGTATTCTTTATAGGCTTTAGCCTGTTCTTCTGTGATTCGCCCATCTGCTTGTAACTTGCTTAGACTAGCCTCTTCATTTTTATCCAAGCTATAAAGCTCTGCCTGACTTTCCACCACCTTAACAACAGCAGCTTTTCCCTTGTCGTTGACTGCTTCTTTTTGCTTGGTCAAATTAGGTACAAAGAGCAAGAGAAGCACGCTGATGATGAGCAAGACCACCAACATTTCCACAAGTGTGAAAGCTTTAACCTTAGCTTTTTTCAAGAATGTCATCATTTTTTTCATTTTAAAAATTTACCTCCATATTTTGATACATGGGCATGAGCATTGCCGCATAAAGTAAAACGATAATCAGAGCCACAAGGATAAAGACCAGTGGTTGCACCAGATTCATGGTGCGATTGACTCGGGTAAAAAAGGCTTCCCAAGTTTTTTCAGCATAGATTTCCAACTCACTACCCAGCTTGGACTTGACTTCCCCATACTCGATAATGAGACTCAACTCTTTCTTAAAGAAAGGACAGGTCGCTATCGTCTGAGAAAATTCGCAGCCATTTTGTAGGGATTGAGCTAGGTCTTGACCGATTTCTTTAAAGAGTTGGGAACCTTGTTCCTGCATGATCTGAAAAATCTGCGTCAGCTCCATTCCCTGCGAAATCATATTCCCCCACTCACGCGCATAATAAGCTGTCAGATAAGTTTGAACGAAGATACCAAAGAAGGGAATTCTGGCCAAGATAGAAAAGACACGCATCTTTGAACTTCTTTTATAAAAAATTAGTGCTAAAAGGGCAAGCAGAGAAACAAACCCTACCATGCCTAGAAAGATTTGTGGGAGATTGCCGATAATTTGGGTGGCAATATTGCTACTATCCAGTTGTGGTAGTAGGTAGTTACGTAGCCCCAGCATGATTAAGAGAAGAAATCCCAGCAAAATCAAGGGATAGGTCGCTACTTCAATTAGTTTTTTCTTGACCTTGGCCAGATTGTCTAGATACTCTTCTATCTTTCCCAAACTCAGGTGGAGATTCCCATGGACTTCCGCTAGGGATAACTGAGTGACAATGGCACTTGAAAAACCCAAACTTTCCATCATTTCTGAGAATGATTTCCCCTGAGACAAGCCCGTGCGCATCTTGGTCACACACTGCTTGTCCAACAAGGCACTCCTAT
This sequence comes from Streptococcus mitis, assembly GCA_018364455.1. GTDB lineage: Bacteria > Bacillota > Bacilli > Lactobacillales > Streptococcaceae > Streptococcus > Streptococcus mitis_BR. The sequence continues at coordinate 3,581 of JAGZLW010000034.1, forward strand.
CTAAAAAGGAGATGGTCTCCACCAGATGAAAACCGCTGGAAAAGAGATTGTTAAACAAGGTGATGATATTTTTTTGCTTAGCTGTAGCTAATTTTTTCCGTTTCAGCCTGAAGACTTGTGATATGTCCATCTTCAAGAAGCTGGTCAATCTGTTCATTCCAGCTAGTTGGCTGGTGTTCTTGATAGTCTTTGTTGGCAAAGTCAACGATTCCTCCTCCCCCAATTAATCTCTGGTAGCAGACTCCCTGCAGAACGACTGCCAATTCCTCCTCACTCACACCCAACTCCAACAGGCGCTCATAAACACCTCGAATACTCTTGGCATGAATGGTTGAAAAGACTGTCGCCCCTGTCAAACTGGCTCTGACCACTGCACGCGCCGTCTCGCTGTCTCGAATTTCTCCGATAATCAAGAGATCAGGACGATGACGTAAGGAAAGCTTGATGAGATTTTCATAGGTTAGCCCGATTGCTTCGTTCAACTGCAACTGAAGCATGTCGTCCTGCTTGATTTCAACAGGATCTTCGATGGACATAACTTGCTGTCCTTTAAAGAGAGATTTAGCCAATTCATGCATTAGGGTCGTCTTGCCACTGCCGACTGGACCAGCAAAAAGATAGAGTCCCCGTTGCCTGTACTGCTTACCCAGTTCTCCAATATCCTGAAACCAAAAATGTAAGTCTTGCTCCTCATCGTGCAACAAGCGAATGACTAAACTCTCATGTCCTCGATAATCGCCTACAGTAGATAGACGTAGAGATGCCATCTTCTGGTCATAGGCATAATCACAGGAACCAAGTTGACTACGTCGCTTTTCTCCTACATTCATACCCGCCACAAACTTAAAGTGACTGATGACTGCCGCAAATTTTTCAAAATCATAACAACCGATTTTACAGCGCTCGTCTCCTACCCTCATATGAAGCTCATAGGCGTCTAACTTGGGGACAAAATAAATGTCTTGCGCCCCTTTTTTCCGAGCCGAACGAATGATTTCTTGTGCAATTTCTTGAACCATACTTACCTCCTCACCTATACTATTCGCAAAGATTTGGAAAAATAAAAAAAGCAACTCCAAAAAAGTTACTTTTTCTCTATTTTAATTTCATACGGCAAGAACGGTGTCTTTCCTTACCTGTTTGTTTTTCATAGCCTGGGCGTAGTTTTTCATCTGGAATAACCTGCTCATCCTGTAAAAGAGCCAAAGAATGGTATTGTTGTAAATACTCATCACATTCATCACACCAGCGTTGGTCTTCTGGATCCCAAAAAATGGTCATCAAATCACTTCTACTTTTATAAAGAGGAGATTCTTGTTCCAATCTAAACCAGCAAGTTTTATAGTATTTGAGAGCATCATAATACTGATCAAATTTCTTACTCGCTACAATATCTTCTTCCCAACCTTCTAAGAACCACCACGGTTCAAAATCTCCGTACATTTCTATAACACGATACATATTCATTCATTCCTTTGTACCGTATATTATAACCAATTCCGCCAAACAAGGAAAGAAATATGCTCATTTCTTAATTTCTTGATAAAAAATCCAGCCATCTGATGGATGACTGAATTTCTATTTGCTTATGTTCCAAAATCTTGTCACTACCTAGGCTTCTGAAATATCGTTTTCGATAATGACCTTAATGGCATGGTGGTCTGCTGCCTGACTGAAGACTTCATAAGCTTTTTCAATTTCACTTAGTTTGAAATAGTGAGTTACCAATTTTTCTGGTTCAATCTTATGACTTTCAAGTGCTTTCAACAATTGTGGAGTGGTATTTGTAGATACCAAACCAGTTGTTACATTGATGTTGCGAATCCAAAGTTTGTCCAAATCGAATTCAACTGGTTTACCATGTACACCACAGTTGGCAACTGTTCCGTCTACACCGATAATCTTTTGACAGAAATCAAATGTTGCAGGAATACCAACAGCTTCGATAGCGACATCCACACCACGTCCATCTGTCAAATCATAAATTTCTTTAATAGCTTTTTCAGGGTCTGAAGAATTAATCTTATGAGTCGCACCAAATGATACAGCAGTTTCCAAGCGGTTATCGTCTAAGTCCACCATAATCAATTTAGCTGGTGAATAGAATTGGGCTGTCAAAAGAGCAGCCAATCCAACAGGTCCTGAACCAATAATGGCTACGCTGCAACCAGGTTCTACTTTCCCTTTTAAGACACCAATTTCATATCCAGTAGGCAGAATGTCTGATAGCATAACCAAGGCTTCATCTGACAAGTCTTCTGGAGTATGGTAAAGAGTGTTATCTGCATGAGGGACACGCAGATATTCAGCCTGCATACCATCAATCAGGTGACCGAAAATCCAGCCCCCTTCGTCTTCACAGTGAGCATAAATTCCTTTTTTACAGTAGTAGCATTTACCACAGGCACAGACACAAGAAATCAAGACCTTGTCGCCTTTTTTGAAATTCGAAACTCCTTCCCCAACTTCTTCAACAATCCCAATCCCTTCGTGACCAAGAATGGTACCACTTTGGCAAGCGGGAACATCCCCTTTGATAATATGGAGGTCTGTTCCACAAATAGTAGTTTTTACGATACGCACAATAGCGTCTGTTGGCTTGCGAATAACTGGTTTGTCTACATCAACAAAAGAAGCAAGTCCTGGTTTAACATAAGTATAGGCTTTCATAAAGTACTCCTCCGTTTTTTTATTTGTACTATTTACAATGTAATTGTAAGCCTTTTCATTCGTTTCTTCAAGTTTTTTTGTGATTTTTTTAACTTTTTTATTTACCGGTAAAGCAATATAGATAAAAAAGCAGAAGCTAGTCTCTAACTCCTGCTTTCTCTCTTATGCTTGATAACGTTTCACACCATCTAGATACGTAGCTACCAATTCCAAATCTTTGTCTAAAACAATAAAATCTGCATCATAACCTTCACGAATTTGTCCACAGACATCGTCAATATTAACAGATTTTGCTGGGTTAAGGCTAGCCATCATGACCGCTTCGTGTGGATTTGCAATACCCCACTCGACTACATTTCTCATACCATCTTTAAGTTTGAGGATAGAACCTGCCAAATTACCAGTAGATTTGAGACGTGCAGTTCCATTTGCTACTACAACAGGGAATTCTCCCAACATATAGTCACCGTCTTCAAGCCCACCAGCTGTCATACAGTCCGTAATAAGAGCGATGTTTTCTGTCCCCTTTTGCTTAAGTAAAATCTCACAAGCTTTTGGATCTACGTGATAACCATCACAAATCAATTCTGCGTAAGTATGTGGGAGCTCATACATAGCTCCTACCATACCGAGCTCGCGGTGTGTTAAACCACGCATCCCATTATAGGCATGTACCCATACACTAGCTCCAGCATCAACTGCCTTCTTAGCTTGTTCAAATGTCGCATCTGAGTGTCCAAGTGCAACTGTCACACCTTCACCTGTAATAGTACGTACAAAATCTTCCACCCCATCACGTTCTGGTGCAATAGCGATTTTATTTAGCATCCCTTTTGCAGCATCTTGCCAAGAATGAAACTCCTCAACACCCGGGTCTCTCATATAAGTTGGATTTTGCGCCCCCTTAAAAGTTTCTGTGAAATATGGACCTTCATAATAAATCCCACGAATCTTAGCACCTGTTGCTTCTTTATAATGGTTTCCAAGATTTTCAGTGACTGCAAGCAATTGCTCATAAGTGGCTGTTAAAGTTGTGGGCAAGAAACTGGTGACACCGGTACTAAGAAGTCCTTCACTCATAGTATGCAATGTACCTTCAATGTTGTTGTCCATCACATCTACACCTGCATATCCATGAATATGAGTATCCACAAGACCTGGTGCAATGCTATAACCAGTATAGTCAAGAACCTCTGCTCCTTCAGGAATTTGATACACATGTTTCCCAAATTTGCCATCAACAAGTTCTAAGTACCCACCGCGACGAATGCCAAATGGATAGAAAAACTGATCCGCTTTAACGTAATTAGGCATAATAATGACCTCCTTAAAAGATTACTTTTGATATTTATTATGTCAATTACATTATAAACCTTTCTGATTCATTTGTAAATGGTATAGACCTATTTTCTAGAGATATTTTAAAAGAGCTGGATTTCTCCAACTCTTCTCTTTTTAATACACGTTATTTTGATTTGACTGGCTTGTCTTTAGCTGTTTGCAAGGCTGTAGCAATGGTCTCTGCATACAATTTTGCTCCGGCTTCAATTTTGCTAGTGTCACTTCCAAAATGGACTTGGTCTGTCCCAGTCCAAATTTCTGGATGTTCCTTAGCAACTTGATTCCAATCTGCTATCGTGATATAAGGAGTCTTCTCTGCCAATTCTCTCATATAGGCAGCAGCCTTCTCAACGATTGCATAGGTCTCTTTTGTCTTATCTCCCTCATAAGGAGTCACCAAAACCATATGGTGGCCCTTAGGAAGATTTTTCACGATACTATCCCAATCTTCCTTGTAATTTTCAGGATTATTTACCCCTGTTGCAATGACCACCATCTTAGGTAAAAATTTATTCTGGCTATTATTTAGCATGATTTCATTGGCAGTCTTGGTTGTTCTGCTGACCTGCGCGTTAATCTGTGCTCCAGGAAGGGCTGTCTGCAGGGCTGTATTTGCCCTTAAAGCCACTGAGTCACCAATTAACATAGTGCCATCAGCAATTCCTAAACTATCAGCTTCTGCCCGTTCTGTCATCACCTTGGTTTGGCTAATATTTGTTGCAGCTTGCTTCAAACCATTGACAGTCAAGTCTGTCTCAAACGCTCCCACTTGTGGTGCCAACAAAGTCACTAAGAAGACAATGAAGGCCAAGATTCCTGTACTTGTTGCAAGAATTGCGTGAATATAAGGCAGGGGACGAAGAGTTTGTAAAACAGGTGTGTTCTTGCCTGCAATCCACGGCTCCAATACATAAAATGAAAGACTGGCAAATCCATAAGAAAAAATCAAAGTCAGTAACACAGCAAAAAGATTTGATGTCAACTGTGAGAATATGATATAGAAAGGCCAATGGAAGAGATAAACTGCATAGCTAGTATCTGCTAAAAAGCTGATAATTTTTGGCTCCTGTATATGATGTGTCTTTTCATGTAAGACACGCGCCGCCAGAATCATAGCAAGGGCTGCAAGACTGGCAAGCAAGAAGCCGATAAGATAAGCAAAGAGATAGGTAAATTTGACAAAGAAGGTCAAAATGAGTAAGAAGCCAAAACCTCCTGCAAAAATCAACAGGGTCTTTCGTAAATCCCAGATTTTATTCAACTGCTTGACGAGGGAAGTCGTCTGACGAACGCCTACAATCGTTGCTAGGATACTTCCCAAAAAGAATGGATAGACATGAGTTAAACTAGAGAAGTAAACAGAGGAATAAGAGGTCACTAGAAAACTACCAATAAACATGGAGAAGAAACTAATCAAGAAGGCAGCAGTTGATAAGAGAAAAACCATCCCTCTCAACTGACCATTTGACCTAGACTGCTTGGATAAGAACCAAACTGCCAATCCCCAGAGTATATAGTAGTGTACCTCAACAGCCAAGCTCCAATTATGAACAAACAAATGAGGAATGAACTGTGATTCATAACTCCCACCTGTTAGAAGTTCATAGAAGTTGGTCATAAAGCCTAAAACACCAGCAATCTGACCCCCAATTCCAGCCACATAATCTTGGCGAACTAGAAAGGTAAAGGGCATGGTTACCAAGACCATCAAAACCACAGGTGGCACGATACGATAAAAGCGTCTCCTAAAAAATCCAACCAAATCAATTTCATGATTTTTAGAAAATTCTTCGATGAGTAGAGCTGTAATCAGGAAACCTGAAAATGTGAAAAAGACATCTACCCCGAAAAATCCTCCAGGAAAGATGGTCTGAAAGAAGTGATACAAGAGTACCAAAAGTAAACCTGTAATCCTAATCAAGGAAAACCATTTAATGCGCATACGAGTTTATTCTTCCTTTCATTGTACACTTTATTCTATCAAAAAAAGAAGAAAAATCCCAAGAGAAAACTTAGGATTTTTAGCTGGATTTTTAGCTTATATCAATTCCATTTTAGAAATTACGTCCTGATTTATTATAGCCATATTTTTCAACAAAATACTCACGGAATTCCAAGAGATTGTCATCCATGATGGCTTGTCGCACTTGCTTCATCAGGTTAAGCAAGAAGTAAAGATTGTGGTAGCTAGTCAAGCGAATACCAAAGGTTTCATCAGCTTTGAGCAGGTGACGAAGGTAGGCGCGTGTATAGTTCTTACATGTGTAGCAATCACACTCAGGATCCAGTGGTGTAAAGTCCTCAGCAAACTGAGCATTTTTGACAACCAAACGACCTTGACTGGTCATACAAGTCCCATTACGAGCGATTCGAGTCGGCAAGACACAGTCAAACATATCCACCCCACGAATCACCCCATCAATCAAGCTATCTGGCGCTCCCACTCCCATCAGATAACGAGGTTTATTTTCAGGTAGCAGTTGGGTTGTGAAGTCCAAGACGGCATTCATCTCTTCGTGGGTTTCTCCCACCGCCAAACCACCGATAGAGTAACCTGGAAAGTCCATGCTGACAAGGTCATGAGCTGATTGGCGACGCAGGTCTTCAAATCCCGCCCCCTGCACAATCCCAAACAAACCTTGGTCATGTGGACGACGGTGAGCCTTCAAACCACGCTCAGCCCAACGACTGGTACGCTCGATTGATTTCTTAACGTAGTCGTATGGTTGATAAAACTGAGGACATTCGTCAAAGGACATCATGATATCTGAACCCAAATTATTCTGAATAGAGATGGCTTTTTCTGGCGATAGGAACATCTTAGAACCATTGAGATGGTTTTTAAAGGTTACTCCTTCTTCTGTGATATTACGGCTATCTGCTAAGGAATAAACCTGAAAACCACCACTATCTGTCAAAATTGGTTGGTCCCAATTCATGAACTTGTGGAGACCACCTGCGCGTGCGATGAGTTCATCTCCAGGACGAAGCCAGAGATGATAGGTGTTTGACAGGATAATTCCCGAACCCATCTCCTTCAATTCTTCAGGCGACTGAGTTTTGACAGTGGCTTGTGTCCCAACTGGCATAAACATAGGTGTTGGGAAGGTGCCGTGGGGAGTGATGATTTCTCCCAGACGAGCTCCTGTGTGTTTTTCTTTCTTAATCAAACGGTATTTGATTGGTGAATCTGACATTTTTTACCTCCGAAGCTGGGAAAGACAGTCCCAGTTCATACTTTGTGCCCAAGGGCATACTGTATGATTTTATCAAAAAAAGCTGGAACTGTCACGAACTATGGTATAATGAGAGAATGAAATACCCAAAAATTGATTTAAAAACCGTTCGTCTGCAGGCTAGACAATTTCAATCTGAAAATCCCCGCCTCTTTCTCGTCTATCTCTTACCTAGTATACTGGTCATCTTGTCTGGCTTCCTCAATCCCTTAGAGCGCATCAACGAGAGTGTTTTAGAACAACCCTTTGTAAGCGTGTTTGGCCATGTATTCCAAGCCTACCTTTTTCCACTATTAGTCTCCTTTATCGGAGCTATTCTTCTAACCAGTTCAGTCTATACAACCCTAAAACTCATCAAGAATCCAGATACAGAACTATCCGTCAAAAATAGTCTTACTCTCTTTAACGAAGTACACTTTTCACAAACCTTTTTGACTCTACTTCTCAAACGTTTCTATCTCTTCTTATGGAGCATTCCTAGTTTGCTTGGGATTTACCTCCTTTTTTACAGTAGCTTTCTAGCAAAGAAATTCGTTGCAATCCATCCTGAATTTCCCAATCTGGATCTCTCGTCAGTTGAAACGGAGCGTTTCCTCATGACCTTTGGTCTCTATTTTCTAGCAAGTATCCTCTTGATGATTGTCGGAAATAGTCTCTATATTCCACAATACTATGCCTATTCGCAGGTAGAATTTCTCCTCTGTGACACCCTAGACTTAGGACAAGCCAAACCAGGACAAATCCTTAAAACCAGCCGTTTCTTAATGAAAGGTTACAAAATTCAGCGCTTTATTCTAGACCTACAACTCCTTCCTTGGTATTTCCTCAATTGGATTACCTTTGGAATTGCTAGTTTTTCACTCCTACCCTACATTCAAATCAATAAAATAATTTTCTACCGAGCAGTACTGGCTCGAAAACGTCCAAAAGCTTGAAGGTTGTTCCCTCAAGCTTTTTTCTATCAATGAGTTTCTCCGCCTACCAACTTGAGGTCCTGATCTCCATGTTCGATAATGGCGCCGATTGCCGCTTCTATCCCTCGCCTAATATCCACTAAACTCATAGCTGGGGTAGTCGGTCGATTCACCACCTGTTCCATCATATAAGGAATATGCATAAAACCTGCCTTAACATGTGGAAATTTCTTTTCTACCAAATAGAGGGCCTGATACATCAAATGATTGCAGACAAAAGTCCCTGCCGTATTGGAAACAGAGGCCGGCAATCCCTCTTTTTTTATAGCTTGAACCATCGCTTTAATCGGCAAATTACTAAAGTAGGCCGAAGCACCATCCGGGCGAATAGGAAGGTCAATCGGTTGGTTACCATCATTATCAGGAATGCGTGCATCGTCTTGGTTAATGGCCACTCGTTCAGGCGTCAAGCTAGATCTTCCACCAGCTTGGCCGATACAAAGGACAAAGTCAGGTTGATAACGACTCATCTCTTCTTCCAATACTTGGGCCGATTTGTGAAAGACTGTTGGTACTTCTAGCCAGCTGACCTCAGCGCCATGGATTTCAGATGGCAAACCTTTAATGGCCTCCAAAGCTGGATTGACCTTTTCCCCTCCAAAGGGCTCAAAACCTGTCACTAATACTTTCATTTCTAACTCCTCAAAACTAATTCAATGAGACTTTTTTCTTAAAAACAAGTATAACATATTTCTCTTCTTCTGGAGTGAAAAGGACTAGCGAGACTAAGATTGACCTTTGAACTTATTTAAAGAGAAAAATACTAATCAAGGCCAAAATAGCTGGTCCACCTTGCTTCAAAATAATTTTCTTATCCGCTGTTAGAGAGCCATAAGCCGCAGCACCAATCACAAATAAGACAAAAATAGTCACAATTTCTAAATTCTGTGAGAAATAAATCCCATACAGGAGAAAGACTCCTAGCAGAGCATTATAAATCCCTTGATTTTTAAACAATGAACTTACTGACGGACGAGCCAGTTCTTCCTTGTCCATGTTAAAGACACGACTAGTCGCATCTGATTGCGTTGCAATACTTTCCAAATAAAAAATGTAAAAATGCTCCAAAGCAACAATCGTTGCTAAAATGATTGTCATAATTGACATCTATTTCTCCTTAAATTTCTATATTTTCAATACCCAAAACCAATTTATTTACTAAACGGCTGAGTTCTGTTCTTTCAGACTCTGTTAAGATACTTTCCATCTCTTCCTTAACCTTGATATGTTGCAGAGGGGGATTCACCACTAACTGCTCCTTGGCATACTTCGTAGCCTCTACCAAGACTTCTCGCTGATTTTCAGGATTACGATGACGCTCCACCAAACCTTCCTTTTCCAGAATTTTAAAATGTCGGGTCAAAGCAGCCTGATCAATCTTCAAACGCTCCTGAACCGCTATTTGATTACAAGGGGAATGCTTCAGCAAAAATAATAAAATCTGATACCGTGTCAAACTAATCCCAAGTCTTTTTTCAAACAATTGCGTACTCGCTTGCTCAGACAAGCGGAGTTGATAAAGTAAATCTTGAATCTCTAACATTTCTTCCTTCTTTCTGTTGACTTATCAATAATTGACTAATCAAGTATAATATAAAGTAAAATAGATTGCAAGAATTATGCTTCAATCATTACAAAATGGTAACTTCCATTTTCCATCCATATTGATACTCAATGAAAATCAAAGAGCAAACTAGGAAGCTATCCGTAGGTTGCTCAAAGCACAGCTTTGAGATTGCAGATAAAACTGACGTGGTTTGAAGAGATTTTCGAAGAGTATGACAAAGAAAAAACGAACGAGACTCGCTTCCTATCACGAAAGCTAGATCTCATTCGTCAAAATGATATTACCAAGTCTGGTTTATCCATTCATTGAAACGTGAACGTGGTCATAGTGGTTTTCTGTCACACTACCACGGTCTGGCATTGGGTTCCAAGTATTAGCTGGTCCATATTTGCTATCGAATGGAGCATAGAAACGTTGTTTCCAGATAATGTAACTAATTCCACGGCTGGCCATGTTTTGAATAGCGTATTCCGCAAGCTTATCCCCTAGTTCTGAGCTTTCTGGTACCATGAAGTCGATAGCCAAACCTTTTCCGTGATCTCCACTGTCTCCTGGACGGTAACCACTAAAGGATGTGATGCCAAACAAGTTAGCAATTTCTTCTTTAAAGGCAGCTGTTTGTGGTTGAAGGCCTGCATTTTCAGATTTCGCTACCGCAAGTCCAGCATAATCGGGCGCTGCTGGAGCCGCGTAAGTTGTTGAAACTGTTTTCTTCTCTTCTAGTTGATAAGTAGAAACTGCTGGTGTAGCTTCACTTGATGCTACTTCTTTTACTTCTTCTAAACTTGTTGCAGTTGTTTCTATTGCTTTTTCTTCTACTGGAGTTGTAGTTGTTTCCACTGTTGACTCAGCCTGAGGGCTTGCTTGTGTTTCCTCTTTCTCAGCTGGAGTCGTTGCCTGAGGAGCTGCTTCTGCAACTGCATTGCTTGTTTCGGCTATTTGCTTCTCTGAAACAGAATTTCCTGTAGATGGCGCGACTTCTTCTGCAGTAGTAACTGTCTCTGCAACTTCTGAACTTGATGCCACTTCTTTTGTTCTTGTAGTTTCTACCGCTTTTGGATCTTCTGCAATCGGTTGAGAAAGATCTGCAACCTGAACAGTTTGAGCATCAACGGTCACTTGATTGGTTGTCAAATCTGCTGTCGCAGTTGTCACTTCCTCACTAGAAGCTGCTCGAGGAGTTTGGATTTCAACTTCTGTTACTTCTTCTGCTTCATTGACAGTCGTTGTCAAAACGGTTTCTGGGAAAATCAGGTCCATATTGGTGATTTTATTCAAATTCGCAAGAACTGTGACATCTACACCCAAGGCTTCTGCAATTGTGCTCAAGGTATCACCATACTGAACGGTATAACTTGTTTTGTTATCCGTTTTAGTCAAATCATTTTGGATTTGCTCAACACTACGTGCAGTCCAAAGAAGTTCTTCTGCTTGGGTTGCCAATACTGGGGCAAACGACAAGGCTACTGTTGAGGCTAATAATATTCTTTTCTTCATTCTTTCAAATTCCTTTCAAATGAGTACCTGTCTATGATAACACAAAAAATGCAGAAAAAAAGCCCTCTCGGGCCTATTTAACAGAACTGTCTATTCCTTGTAACAAACTCAGTTACTTGAAATAGTTTGTTAGGTCTCTGTCACAAAACTGACACAATATTTTTATTGCTTAGCCTCAAAAATACAGTAAATATCTGCTAACGCTTGAATCCTGTGATTACCTTCATAAGTCGACTCTAAAAAGTTGATACTTTGAATACCACTATTCTGGGCAAATTCCACATCCAGAGTCCGATCCCCTATATAATAGGTTTTCTCAGGATCCAACTGATACTTGTCTAACAGATAGGTAGCCGCTTCCGGATTAGGCTTGCGAGCAAAGCCACTCTGACTGGTTAGAATCTCTGTAAAATAAGATTCCAAACCCAAGTCTCTGAGAATGGTAAGAGCATTGTCTCCCTTATGAGTGTAAACAAACTGCTGAATTCCTGCTTGGTCTGCCCAAGCTAGCATCTCACGCGCACCTGGCATCAAAACTACCTGAGCATTCTTCTCAGCCAGACTCTGTGCACGCACCTGATTTAGAACTTCCACATCCAGCTTTCTCTCTTCTGCCACCTGCACAAGTAAATCCTGCACAGAAAACTTGAGGATAAACTCTCTCACCTGCTCCTTTTCATAAGGAATAGAAAACTGAGCAAAAGTTTCCTCAATCCCTGACAAAATCGCTTCATAAGAGTCCAATAAAGTCCCGTCTAAATCCCAAATAAAAGCTGTTTTTTGCATTTCCTATCCTTTCAAGCTCACATAATGCTGGTAACGGTAACGTAGAAATAACCAACGAAAACCATTATCCAAAAGGGTTCCGGCCCAAATACCGGGCAAGCCCCAACCAAGCACAATCCCCATCAGATATCCTGTTCCAATGCGGATACACCACATTCCTATACTTGTCGCATAAAAGGGAAGACGAGCATTCCCCAAGCCCTGCCAAACAGCCGTATAGATGACTGTTCCAGCCGCCATGGGGGTCCCTAGTAGTGAAAAAAGTGTCACTAGAACACTAGCCTCCACCGCTAGAGAATCATTCGTATAGAGATGAGTCAGTGGTATGCCCAAAGCATAGATACTGAAGGTCAAGGGTAACATGAGGACCAGAGAAAGCCAAAAGACTTGTTTACTCAAACTTGCGACTCTTTTCCGATCATCCTCACCAACCGCTCGAGCCACCAGCATGACCGTTGCCGTAGCGACGCCAAAGGCAGGCATGTAGTTAAACTGGGTCAAGACTTCTCCGACTGCATTCCCAGCAACTGCCTCCGTTCCAAAAGAAACGACCAAGGCAATGATAACGACATCGCCAGCCCGCATCATAAGCCGCTCTCCAGCTGCTGGCAAAGCTAAGGTCAATAGTTCCTTATCTAAACCAAAAGTCGGTTTCTCAAAAGGCAACTTTAATTGCGACCATAAAATCACAAGACCTACCAAGCGAGACAGAATTGTCCCCCAAGCAACACCAGCTATCCCCATATCCAGAACAAAAATAGCTAGACTTGAAAAAAGAATATTCAAGGCATTTGATAAAAGACTCACATAGAGGGGCAAACGTGGATTATGAGTTGCACGAATCAAGGCTCCCAAACTAGTCATTAATCCCAAAAGAACAATCGAACCGCCTACCAAAGATAGATACAGTCCTCCACTCTCAGCTACAGCCCTCTCCGTTCCCAATAGTCCTATCATCTCTTGCCCAGCGAAGACGGACAAAGCTCCTAAAAGGAAACTTAATAGTAAGGTAATCTTCAAGGCCTCAGTCACATGATAGGCTAGCATAGATTGATCCTTCTGCCCCAAACTTTTTGAAATAACACTGGAAATAGCAGCTCCCAAAGCGATGAAAATCGCCTGGTAAATCGTGATAATATTGCCAGCTACTGATACACCCGAAATAGCTATCAAGCCCAAGTGGGCTACCAAGTAACTATCCACCATCCCCATGAGCATCTGCAAAAAGTTTTCGCCCATAGCTGGCAAGGCAATATTAAGAATGTCTTTATTTTTCTTAAACAATCCGTCCTCCTGATGAAAAGAAACTCAGTTGGTTTCCCAACCGAGTTTACTCCCTCTGTCTTAAAGTCCTAGATAAGCCTCAACCGCTGCTTGCATGTCAACAGCTGCCACTGTTGTCTTGTGACGAACAGGAGCTGTTTCAAGCCCATCAACTGCTGGTGGTACTGCAACGCCTGAGATTTCATGTAATTGAGCCAAGGCCTCAAAGTCGCCAAGTCCTGATTTTCCAGTTACAGCTTCTACTGCAACCACTGGGAACTTGTATGGACTCGCTGTTGAAGCAATCACTGTCTTAGTCACATCGCCAGTAGCCGCTTGATATTTCTTATAAACTGCCGAGGCAACCGCCGTATGTGGATCCTCGATATAAGAATCTGACTCATAAACACGCTTGATTTCTGCCGCTGTTTCTTCTTCAGTCGCATATTCAGCTGCAAAGAGGTTAAGAATCTCTGCATCAAAGTCTGTCAACTCATATTGTCCTTGCTTGTTCAAGGCATTCATGAGTTCAGCTGTTTTAGCCACATTATTACCCAAAAGGTGGAAAATGAGACGCTCCAAGTTTGAAGATACCAAGATATCCATAGATGGGCTAGTTGTTACCTTAAACTCACGTTTCTTATCATAAACACGTGTCTTGAAGAAGTCTGTCAAAACATTGTTGTCATTTGACGCACAGATTAATTTACCAACTGGTAGGCCAATTTGCTTAGCATAAAATGCAGCCAAGATATTTCCAAAGTTTCCAGTTGGCACTGTGAAGTTGACCTTATCACCAGCCACAATCTCACCAGTCTTAACAAGCTGAGCGTAGGCATAAACATAATAAACAATCTGTGGCACCAGACGACCGATATTCATCGAGTTAGCTGATGAGAACTGGAGCTTGTTGGCTGCCAATTTTTCACGAAGAGCCACATCGTTAAACATGTGCTTCACATTTGTTTGGGCATCGTCAAAGTTACCATCAATGGCGATAACATGAGTATTGTCACCAGTCTGAGTAGTCATTTGCAACTCTTGTACCTTGCTGACACCATCTTTTGGATAAAAGACGACAATCTTAGTACCAGGCACATCCGCAAAGCCCGCCATAGCAGCTTTCCCAGTATCACCAGATGTTGCTGTCAAGATAACAATCTTATTTTCCAAACCATGTTTCTTAGCAGCAGTCGTCATAAAGTATGGCAAGATAGACAAGGCCATGTCCTTAAAGGCAATCGTAGAACCATGGAAGAGTTCCAGGTTGTATTGCCCGTCTAATTTCACCAAAGGCGCAATAGATGGAGTATCAAATTTACTATCGTAGGCATTGTTGATACAGTAGTCCAACTCTTCAGCTGTAAAGTCATCTAAAAATGCTGACAAAACTAACTTAGCAACTTTCTGATAAGAAGCATCTTTCAATTTGTCAAAGTCCAAATCTACCTTTGGATAAGTAAGCGGTGTAAACAAACCACCATCCGTTGCCAAACCTTGCAAAATTGCTTGGCTAGCAGTTACTATATTGTTGGCATCACGCGTTGATTGATAAACTAATGTCATTACTCTCTATCCTTTATCTATAGTCTCATCCATTATATCATGATTTTTCAGAAAATTCTCCTTTTACAAGAGAAATTATAGGCTCAATTCTTCTTTCAAAGGCTGTAAATAGCTCATTTCTTGCTTATTTCTCATCTTCAGTCCTTCATCAGCTAGCAGGAGTAAGTCTTTTGAAAACTCTATAATCGCAGTTTTCTCCTCATCTGTAAGCTTTTTCTTAGAAAATTGTCGTCTTAAAAACTTGTAATCACGACCAAATTTTTTAAAGAAAGGTGTTGTTTCTAAGTAAGCTTCTAACTTGTCTAAATTAACCAACAATCCCAAGTGAAAGGCTGCTGAAGTAAAAGTCCTACCAAGAGGCTGAGTACACACACTACGAAACTCAACTGTTCCGCGAGTTGTTAAGTCTTGGTACTGATAACTACGATGAGTTTCAAAGTCTTTCTCTTGAGGGTAAATAAGAACCTCTTCCCCATTAAGATCAAATGCTTGGATTTCAGGTGTAGCCAAATAGTCCCTAGCCTGAATCGGATAAAAATAATAGGTTTGTCCATCACGTTCCGCAGTAAAAATTGCAGAATGATCTAGATAGTCAAAAAAATCATCCTCATCTTTAAAGAGGCTAGCATTGACACCAACATTCTCTGGATAGATACCATGCATAGATTCTTCCCAGAAAATATCTCTTGAGATTTTTGTATCCCAATCCGCACCTGTAAACTCAGAGTTTGCAAATAAGTAAGCCTTAGCCGCTTCAATTTGAGTAAAAGCATTAATCACCCGTAAGTAGTTGGATTTTGAAATATCCAGCTGAACCTGACTCCCACAGATAAAAGCCCCATATTCAGGGAAATTATGTAAATCTGATTTAGTAACATTTCTACTCAAATTCAAATAATCCATCAACATCTGATAGCGTGGATATGCCACTGGACAATTCTCATTTTTATCCCAGTTAGGATGAATTCCACAGCCAACAATAGCATGATTTGATTCGCCTAATTTTCTCTGAATTACATCCATATAATTATTAAAACGATTTTCGACCTCCTGAATTGTTTCGGCCTTACCAAATGCAAACTCAATCGTTGTATAGGAAACTTCAAATAAAATAGCATCCTGACTTATCCGATCCACTAACTGGATAGGATTGCCAAAATCATCTACCTTTTCTACAGTGAAACCCAGAGCGGAAAGTAAATAATGAAATAAATCTTTTATAACTTCAACATTTGTAGCATCCCCTTCTAAATTTGCAACAGGATATTCCAGTTCAATCCCGACAAACAATCCAGGATTTTCTTTAATATTTTTCAAATACCGATGTTTTAATAAATCGATAGAACGAGACATACTTCCCTACACTTTCATAATCTAAATAAAATTTGAATAACTATTATTATACCAAAAATAACACAAAAAAGGAACGAAGAATAACAACGTTCCTAGCTCTATACTATACCGGCGGCCGGGGTCGAACCGGCACGTCCTTGCGGACACTGGATTTTGAGTCCAGCGCGTCTGCCAATTCCGCCACGCCGGCAAATAGTAACTGGGGTAGCTGGATTCGAACCAACGCATGAGGGAGTCAAAGTCCCTTGCCTTACCGCTTGGCTATACCCCAATAATATAAAATAGGCGAGTGATGGGGATCGAACCCACGCATGCCAGAGCCACAATCTGGTGTGTTAACCACTTCACCACACCCGCCATAATTCTATTAACACGGGCAGTAGGAATTGAACCCACACTGAAGGTTTTGGAGACCTTAGTTCTACCTTTAAACTATGCCCGTAAAATGGAAGGGGAGGGATTCGAACCCCCGAACCCGAAGGAGCGGATTTACAGTCCGCCGCGTTTAGCCTCTTCGCTACCCTTCCAAAATATATAAATGGCGCGAGACGGAATCGAACCGCCGACACATGGAGCTTCAATCCATTGCTCTACCAACTGAGCTACCGAGCCTTATTGCGGGAGCAGGATTTGAA
>JAGZLW010000007.1 GCA_018364455.1 Streptococcus mitis
TTTCACAATAGAGGTTTGAACGAGTGTATCTGTTCCTTCGGTATAGTTACCATCGCCATCTTTGTCAATGTAGAAGGTTAGAGTGGTTTGTTTCTTGGCCTCATCACGTTCTGCTTTAACTTTTGGTGTTTGGCCGTCTACTCCGTTTCTTCCATCTGTCCCATTATATACCTCTTTTGTATTGAGTACCGTATCGCCTTCATCAAATTCATCATTATTGTTTTTATCATCATAAACCGTGATTCGAATTCCTGAACGACTTGATACGCTTGTTGTTCCTGCATATTTTGCTATATCTTCTACTTTAATTTTCGGAGCTCTACCATCCTTACCATTTTCACCTTTTTGACCTTGTTCTCCTTGCGGACCTCTAAGGTTACCGATTTTTCCCCAAGCTCCATCTCTTTTTTTATACACATCTCCTGTTGTGGCATCAATGTATGTATCACCATCTTTACCATCTTCTGGCGTTGGAGCAATAATTCCACTTAATAATTCAGCTCCTCTTGCAGCATCTTTACCATCATTACCATTCTCTCCTTTTGGAGCGGGAGGAATTACAGTACTTGATATTAATTCGTCACCTTCATCAAATACACCATTGTGATTATTATCATAGTATGCTTTTATTTCGGTCCCCGCATATTCACCTGATGCTGGTTGAGTTGATGCTGGTTGAGTTGGTGTTTCATCAGGATTACTTCCTGCCTCACGTCTTCTTCTTGCACTACGGAAACCACTATAACCAGTTTCCAAATCTTCCTTACGAATCGCTGAATTTTGACGATCATCTGAAAGGCTATGTTCAGGTTTAAAGATTTCATTAGTTGTTTCTGTAGCAGAAGTCGCTTCTACTTTCGCAGGTACATTAGTTGCTAAAACGCTACTATCAAGAGCTGAACGATCAGCCGTTGTTGCATCTTCTTTTGCTTCAACTTCATCCGCTTTCTTCACTACAGGAATTTCTGATACAGTCCCTTTATCAGAGTTAGAACGAAGTTCCAGCCCAATAATAGCTGATTGAACAGATGACTCTGCTTGAGATAATTCAGCTTCAGTTGCATCTGCTTTTCCAAGCAAGCTTTGACCAGCTTGCATACTTGCCTGCAAGTTAGCAGCACTTGCTTCTGTATATAATTTGCTTTCTAATTTTTTAGCAAGTGAAAGAGCCGTTAACAATTTTGACTTGTCAACTGAATCTTGATGACTTGCTTCTACTTTTTTATCTTTTGCTTCTTCAACTTTTTCTGCTGGTGCTTTAGCATCATCAAATTTAGTTGGAGTTACTTCTACTGGATTAGCAACAGTTGGAGCTGCGTAAGTTGTTTCTTTTTTAGGTGTAGATACTTCGGCTGGTTTAGTAGCTTCTTCTCCTTTATCAATAAAAACTTTACTTACTACTGCTGAATTTTTTTCTTCTGCTTGTACAGAATGGACATTAGTAGCTATCCCTAAAATCAAAGCTGTTCCCAATAAAACACTCGCCGCACCAAAATGATACTTACGAATAGAGAAACGTTGTTGCATTTTATACCAGTCAAATGATTTTCTTTGTGCTTGTTTCATATTTCTTACCTCTTTATCATTTTATAGTATATAATTTACATCTAATTTTTAGATATTTCAATATAGTTATCACAATCACTGTATCCTGTTTTTTCCCTCTAGATTCACTTAATTTGTTCTATTTTATATGAACGGTTCAAACAATAAAGTGAATCTCAAATTTTGGTACGAAGAATACAAAAAAATAATAGTTTTTAGACAAATCGGACACAGATAAATCCACTTACTATACATATCAATATTTGCATTTTTCCCTATTTAATGTGATATAATATCCTTAGGAGGTATAAAAACGTATGAGATCCCTATTATCTACAAAAGAACAACGGCAATTACGACTAATGGAAATACTCATTCACAAACGGAAATGGATTCGTCTACATGAATTAGCCCATACCTTAGACTGTACCGAACGCATCTTAAAAAATGATCTAAATGAGTTGCGCTCATCCTTTCCGGATATCGATATCCAATCCTCTGTCAACGGTATTATGATTGATCTCGATTTTAAATCCAGTGTAGAAGATGTTTATCATCATTTCCTTACTCATTCACAATCCTTCCAATTACTAGAATATATGTTTTACAATGAAGGATTACCTATTTATCGAACAGTTGAAAACCTTCACACAAGTAATGCTAATCTATATAGACTAGGAAATCGAATTACACAAATCCTATCAAAGCAATTTCAAATTGAACTAGCTTTTACACCAGCCTCTATCAAAGGAAATGAAATTGATATTCGCTATTTTTATGCCCAATACTTTTCTGAGCGATGCTATTTTTTAGATTGGCCCTTCCCAGATATTTCTGAAGAAGTCTTAACAGAGTTCGCCGACTACTTCTATAAAATTACAAATTATCCAATGCGATTCTCTATTTATAGAATGTACAAGTTAATGGTGGCAATTAGCATCCATCGTGTCAGGAATGGTCATTTCATCGACCTACCCAATCATTTTTTCCAAGACTATTATCCTATTTTGATGAATTTCCCAAATTTTGAGGAGACACTTGCTTATTTCTCTAAACAGTTTGGCTTCGAAATGACACCTGATATAATCGCACAAATTTTTATTTCCTTTATTCAAAGTAACATTTTCTTAGATCCTCAAGAATTCTTCAACTCTTTAGAAGAGAACAGTGAAGCAAGATACTCTTACCAATTACTTAGTCAAATATTAGAACGCCTGTCAAAACAATATAAAATTACTTTTGCCAACCACGATGAACTTATTTGGCATTTACATAACACTGCTTTCTTTGAAAGACAGGAAATCTTTTCTACCCCAATCTTATTTGAACAAAAAGCATTGACGATTAAAAAATTCGAAGTTTACTTCCCAGACTTTATGGGGAGTGCGCGTCAAGAACTGGCTCAATACCGTCAAGCAATTGGACAGCATGACCATCCTGAACAGTTGGAACACTTGATGTACACTATCTTAACCCATGCTGAAAACCTCTCTACTCAGTTGTTAGAAAATCGACCACCTATCAAGGTTTTGATTATCAGTAACTTTGACCATGCTATATCCCTTACCTTTGTTGATATGCTTTCCTATTACTGTAATAACCGCTTTACCTTCGATACTTGGGATGAATTGGAAACAAATCCTGAGATTTTAAATCAGACAGGTTATGATATCATCGTGTCTAATTTCTATATTCCAGGAATTACCAAGAAGTTTATTTGTCAAAATCATCTGTCAATTATGGATTTAGTTAATCACCTCAACACCTTATCAAATGAGATTCATTTGTCCAATACTTTATAAGCTAGAAAAAAGTCAGCATAATCCTGCTGACTTTTTCTCTTATCTGATTTCTATACTTCCTTAACAAAAACCAATTCCTGTTGATGGGACAGGTCTTCTCGGAAGCTAAATCCTGCAAAGCTCAAGCGACGAGCTTCCTCCACTGTTTGAACTTGATTTTCAATCAGGGCTGTCAGGAAGGCACCACGCGCTTTCTTGGAAATAGTTGAGTGAATCTTCAGCTGACCACCCTTGTCCTCCATGAATTTGAAGGTCACCATTTTTTCTCTAATTTCCTTAGAAAATACAGTCTCAAACTCTGATGACAAGAGAGAGAAAATCACTTCTTCCTGCGTCACAGCTTCATCATAAGCTACCTTCCAATGGCTCTTCAAAGTTTTACCAGCTACTTTTAATTTCATCAAAAAGTCCAAACGGTGAGGGGCCATGGGTGACAAGGCTGGAACGACTCCGTACAAAGCCGAGGTAATGAAGACATGATTTTCAAAATAGGCTTGTTCTGCCTCGGTCAATTTGTCTCGCTTGATATGGCGATACATAAGCCCATCAAAAAGTTTCAAGGCTGGATAGTGTTGAGCAGTTTTGTTTTTTAAAGCTTGGATATTTTGAAATTCTTCCGCTGCCTTCTCAGCTGATACCTTGTAAAAACTCTCCAATTGACTAGCAGAATAGAGAGCCAAGGCATCCAGCACAGCCTGACTTTCTGGTTTTAAAGGATTTGCCTCGATACTTGGCAAATCTGTGTTCATTTCTTTTGCTGTTGGGATTAAAATTTTCATATTGATAGTGTAGCATATTTTTTGACCACAACCAAGAAATTCATCTGAAAAACCTCGGTTTGACCGAGGCTTCTCTATTTATTTTGGCCATCCTAACCAGACAGCTACGAGAACAAGGGCTAGGCCAGCTAAACTTGTTAAGATAGATAAGAATTTATCTTTTTTCTCCTTGAACTGAGAAAAACCTATCTTCAAAGCGAGCAGTCCGAGTAGCATTGAAGCAACCATCACATAAAAACCTATTTGTTGTCCTCCATTAGTCTTTAAATTCCCTTATTATAACATACACTTCTTAAATAAAGCCGTTCTTACTTTAGCTTAAAGTTCTTGAGATAATTGTCTTTTCCTACTTGACCTTCAAAGGTTTTACCATTTTCAAGGTAAGGAAGGTCATCTGATACAGAGGCCTTAACCTTGTAAATCTTGCCATCAACTTTAAAGAAGTAGACAGTATCGCCCTTGATAACAGCAGATTTGAGGTCTGCTACCACTCCCTTGATACTTTCAGTTGTTGCATTGTCAATCTCAAGATCGTTTTTATTGGCATATTTACTGAGCAGTTCTTCTACTGTCGTGGCTACGATAACATTTTGGTACTCGACTGCATCTACCAAAGCGTACTCTTTGACCAAGCCAGCATTGTCCTTCAAGCCCATGATGTAGAGAGGCTTGTCATTGAGGTTGATGAGGATTGGGAAGGTTGCCTTGTAGGATTTCTCCTGAACAGCGCCTTCGGCTGATTCACGGGCTGATTCTTCGGTCGCAGAAGCCAAGCTGTACTTAGTGATTTCTCCTGTTCGCATATTTTCAAGGATAAAACCAAGATTGCTCTCATCCGCATTGGCCGACGTAACGCCAGTGTAGAGGTAGATGTCATTACCGATAGACAAATAATTATATCCCTTGGTAGTTTGGGTCACGTTTTTCTTGGAAATCATGGCATTCCAGAAACCGTCCTTGTACTTACCATTGTAATTGATTTGCTCAATGGTTTCCTCAGCTGGATAAACCCTGTCCACCCATTCTGGAACATCTGCCAAGCTGTATTCCTTGGTGTCTCCATTTGTGGCATCCAGGATAATGACTGAAACAGGACGAGGAACAGCAAGTCCAAATTGCTTTTGGTAAACCGTTGCTACATAGAAAGGATTGCCCTCATCGTCCACCTCGAAAGATGGAGTTTTGAAGATTTTGGTTGGGTACTTCAAGCGCAGGTGGCGTTTGACATCACGGTTAAAATACTCCGAGTCAGAATACTTGATTGGTGTCTTCAAGTCCACCAAGTCCGCATTCCCGGTTACCATGTCCACCTTGATATACTCGCCAATTCCCTTGGCTTGATTATTAAACCACTTGATAGGATCTGCGTATTCTAGTGGTGTAACCCGATAAGGCTTCCCATCAATTGTCAGTTGGGTGTATGTATCTGCCGCTACATACTGCGACACCTTATCTGTTAGGGAACCCAAGTAGCGGTCACCAATTTTTTCAGCAGTACTTCTATCTAAAATAGGAACCTTACTGGTATCAGTCTTAGGAAATTCAGTAAAGTCTTTTTCCGTAACCGTGACTACATTGGCATAATTTTTAGCCTGAAAAATGCTAGAAGTCACTAAGGAAACCAAGGCTGCTAAGAGAAGAATTCCTCCAATAGAAGCTAAAAGGATTTTCCCTAACCGATTGATTTTGAAACCTTCAAGATTTAAGGCAGCTTCTGCCTTGCCGTGGCGCACATGAATCGTTTTGACCAGATTGATTCCCTTGCCAAAGCCAAATAAGACTGCTACAACCAGCAAATGCCCACAGAGGAAAAAGAGAAATTCCCAGCTAGTCAGGTTAAGGGGTGGTAAAAAGATATACCAGGTCGTTGCGATAAAAATAAGTTCAAAGATTATCCGTTTCATTTTCTGTCCTCCTAAATGATTCGTCCTTCCAAGTGATCCAGTTCATGCTGGCAAATCTGAGCTGGGAAGCCTGTCAAGGTAATGGTCTGTTCCTGCCACTTGCTGTCACGATAGGACACCCTTATGGTTTCATAACGCTTAGTGGGTCTCACACCCATCAAGGACAAACAGCCTTCCTCTGTCTCATAAGGTCCTTCAGAGGATAGGAGCACTGGGTTAAACATGACCACAGGAACCAAGCCCAGATTAAAGATAATCACGCGCTTCTGCACCCCAATCATATTGGCAGCCAGACCAACACAAGTTTCTCGATTTGCTAAGAGTGTATCCTGCAAATCTCTGGCAAGATACAGGTCTTCCTGACTTGCCGGCTGAGATACCTGAGATAAAAACAAAATATCCTTCACAATTTTCTTTTCCACTTCCTCACACTCCTCTTGCTTTTTACTATATTATAGCAATTATAGCACAAAAGCTGATAACTGCAAGCCCTTTCCCTCAACTGTAGTAAAAAGCCATCCGAAGATGACTTTTTTAAATCGCATTCTTGTCAAAACCGAGTTTACGTTGAACAAACTTAACGATTTCGACGATGATAATCATTGAGAAGCTTCCGCCCATAACGATTCCCCATTGTGACAAGTCTAGTTTGGTTACGTGGAAGATTCCTTCAAGCGGTTCTACGACAATTGTTGCCATAAGAAGGATGAAGGATACCAAGATGGACCAGTTAAATGTCTTAGACTTGAATGGGCCAACTGTCAAGATGGATTGGTAAACAGATTTCACATTGTAGGCATGGAAGAGCTGAATCAAACCAAGGGTTGCAAAGGCCATAGTAAGGGCATCCGCATGAATGGCATGATTATCACCCACATGAACTGGGTAAGCAATCGCAAGTCCATAAACACTCATAACAATAGCTGCTTGGAGTACACCTTGATAGATGATAGAACTCAAAACACCACCTGAGAAGAAGCTTGCCTTGCGTCCACGTGGTTTATGATTCATGACACCAGGCTCAGCAGGTTCAACACCTAGAGCGATAGCTGGGAAGGTATCCGTTACCAAGTTGATCCACAAAAGATGAACTGGCTGCAAGACATCCCAACCAAACAAGGTTGATAGGAAGATGGTTAATACTTCAGCAGTATTGGCAGAAAGTAGGTACTGAATAGTCTTTTGAATGTTTGAGAAGACCTTCCGTCCTTCTTCAACTGCAACGATGATAGTCGCAAAGTTATCATCTGCAAGGATCATGTCAGAAGCCCCCTTAGAAACCTCTGTACCAGTGATTCCCATACCGATACCGATATCGGCTGTTTTCAGAGCTGGCGCATCATTGACACCGTCACCTGTCATGGCAACGACTTTACCTTGTTTTTGCCAAGCCTTGACGATACGAACCTTGTGTTCTGGAGACACACGGGCATAAACAGAGTATTGACCAACTACTTTTTCAAAGTCTTCATCTGACAATTCATTGAGTTCAGCACCAGTTAAAACGTGGCCTTCGGTATCGTTTGCGTCAATGATTCCCAAACGTTTAGCAATAGCTTCTGCAGTGTCTTGATGGTCACCTGTAATCATGATTGGACGGATTCCAGCTTCCTTAGCCACACGAACAGCCTCAGCTGCCTCAGGACGTTCAGGGTCAATCATCCCAATCAAACCAGTAAAGATTAAATCATTTTCAAGCTCTTCAGAAGTGAGGTTTTCTGGAATGCTATCGATAATCTTATACGCACCTGCAAGGACACGTAAGGCTTGGTGGGCCATTTCAAAGTTGTTTGTGTGAATGAGGTTTGTAACCTTCTCGTCAATCGGAGCAATATCCCCAGCCTTGTCACGAAGAACACAACGTTTCAAAAGTTGGTCTGGCGCACCCTTAACTGCTACAAGGAAACGACCATCTGGCAATGGGTGAACCGTTGACATGAGCTTACGGTCAGAGTCAAATGGCAATTCAGCCACACGAGGATATTTCTCTAAGAACCCTTTGACATCGTAGCCCTTGTCCAAGGCATACTGGATGAAGGCTGTTTCGGTTGGGTCACCAATCAGGTTGCCTTCAACATCAATTTTCGTATCATTGGCCAAGACAACTGAACGAAGAAGGGGCATTTCAAGACCTAGTTCAATGTCATCAGCTGAGTCATGTAGGACTGCATCGTAGAAGACTTTTTCGACTGTCATCTTGTTCATAGTCAGCGTACCAGTCTTATCAGAAGCGATGATTTCAGTTGAACCAAGTGTTTCTACTGCTGGCAACTTACGAACGATAGAGTTACGTTTTGCCAAAACTTGAGTACCAAGGGCAAGAACGATGGTTACGATAGCAGGAAGCCCTTCTGGTATAGCTGCAACGGCAAGGGCAACAGAGGTCATCAACTCACCAAGTGGATTTTTCCCTTGAATGAAGACACCAACAACAAAAGTAACCAGGGCAATGACCAAGATGGCATAAGTCAAGACCTTAGAAAGGTTATTCAAGTTTTGTTTGAGTGGTGTATCCGTTTCATCCGCATCTTGGAGCATGCCAGCGATATGACCAACTTCCGTGTACATCCCTGTATTGACAACAACACCAAGACCACGACCATAAGTCACATTTGAGTTTTGGAAGGCCATATTGACACGATCACCAATACCAGCATCTGCAGCAAGTTCAACTGTCAAGTCTTTTTCGACTGGTACAGACTCACCTGTAAGAGCTGCTTCTTCGATTTTAAGAGAATTGGCTTCTAGTAAACGTAGGTCTGCTGGTACTACATCACCTGCTTCGAGAGCGACGATATCCCCAGGTACCAATTCTTTAGAGTCAATCTCCGCCATATGCCCATCACGAAGAACGTGGGCAGCTGGACTAGACATGGATTTGAGGGCTTCGATGGCTTCTTCTGCTTTTCCTTCTTGGTAAACACCAAAGGCAGCATTGATGATAACCACGGCTAGGATGATAATGGCATCTGCGATATCTTCCCCACCAGAGGTCACGACTGATAAAATAGCTGCCGCAACTAGGATGATAATCATCAAATCCTTAAATTGCTCGATGAATTTGACCAGGATTGATCGTTTCTCGCCTTCTTCGAGTTCATTGTGGCCAAATTCTGCAAGGCGCTTTTCAGCCTCACTTGATGACAAACCTTGCTCGGTCGCATCCACAGCCTTCAAGACCTCTTCAGGACTCTGAGTATAAAACGCTTGGCGTTTTTGTTCTTTTGACATGTGTCTCCTCCTTGACATTGTGTGCAAAACAGACTCTCTTTCTGCCATATCTTTTCACGACAAACAAAAAGAGACCTGTTAATCGTAACAAGTCTCGCTGTTTAAGATAGTGCCGGAAAGCATACTTTTCAGTATAAAATTCGGAATGACGACACTATCACAGGTTTCTGCCAGCTACTCCCTTGAGTAGTACTATTATACCAAATTTTGAAAAGTTTTCAAAGAGTAAGAACTGACTTATTTGAATTATCCCTTGAAAACCAGTATAATGGTAGAATGCTATGTGACTAGAAAGGAAGTTGAATGAAGCAATCTATCTCAAATCTCAAGTTGGCTGAGCGTGGGGCCATTATCAGTATTTCGACCTATTTGATCTTGTCTGCAGCCAAATTAGCAACTGGGCACCTCCTCCATTCATCCAGTTTGGTGGCCGATGGTTTTAACAACGTGTCGGACATCATTGGAAATGTGGCCCTCTTGATTGGAATCCGGATGGCGCGCCAGCCTGCTGACCGAGACCACCGTTTTGGCCACTGGAAGATCGAGGATTTGGCTAGCTTAATCACTTCCATCATCATGTTCTATGTTGGATTTGATGTTCTAAGGGATACCATTCAGAAGATTCTCAGTCGTGAAGAAACGGTCATTGACCCTCTTGGTGCAACCCTAGGAATCATTTCTGCAACGATTATGTTTCTAGTTTATCTCTACAATACTCGCCTCAGTAAGAAATCCAACTCCAAGGCACTCAAGACTGCCGCCAAGGACAATCTTTCTGATGCTGTCACCTCACTTGGTACGACCATTGCCATCCTGGCTAGCAGTTTCAATTATCCCATTGTGGATAAACTGGTCGCTATCATCATCACTTTCTTTATCTTGAAAACTGCCTATGATATCTTCATCGAGTCCTCCTTTAGCCTTTCAGATGGTTTCGACGACCGTCTGCTTGAGGATTACCAAAAGGCTATCATGGAAATCCCCAAAATCAGCAAGGTTAAGTCGCAAAGAGGTCGCACCTACGGTAGCAACATTTACCTTGATATTACGCTAGAAATGAATCCTGACTTGTCTGTTTTTGAGAGTCATGAAATTGCGGATC
Source organism: Streptococcus mitis (assembly GCA_018364455.1). GTDB lineage: Bacteria > Bacillota > Bacilli > Lactobacillales > Streptococcaceae > Streptococcus > Streptococcus mitis_BR. The sequence continues at coordinate 10,364 of JAGZLW010000007.1, forward strand.
AGGTCGAGTCTATGCTGGAGGAACGTTTTGGCGTCTTTGATACCGATGTCCATATCGAGCCAGCACCTATCCCTGAAGATGAAATTTTAGACAATGTCTATAAAAAATTACTTATGCGCGAACAATTGATTGACCAAGGAAATCAACTGGAAGAACTCTTGGCTGACGATTTTGTTTATATTCGCCAAAATGGAGAACAGATGGATAAAGAGGCCTATAAAGCCGAAAAAGACTTGAATTCTGCTATCAAGGATATTCAAATCACTTCCATCAGTCAAAAGACCAAACTCATCAGCTATGAGTTAGATGGTATCATCCACACCAGTATCTGGCGTCGCCACGAAACTTGGCAAAATATCTTCCACCAGGAAACCAAAAAAGAATAGAGAAATCCTGTCCATGAGACGGGATTTTTCTATTCTTCTAGCTATCAAATTCACTTAGATATTCATAGCGTTCATATTTTTCAAGGAGTGCTTCGTTTTTCTCATCTAGCTCTTTCTGAAGAGTAGCCAGTTTGCCAAAGTCAGAGCCGTTGGCCTGCATCTCCTCTTCAATAGCAGCGATACGGTTTTCCAAGGATTCAATATCGCCTTCAATGCTTGCCCACTCCTGCTTTTCTTGGTAGGTCATGCGTTTCTTATCTTCTCGAACCTTGACGACTTTTTCCTTTTCGGCTTTTTGCACTTGATTGGCCATCTCTGTTTCAAAGGTTTTCTCATCAAGATAGTCGGTGTAATGACCAAAGAAAGGACGAATCTTGCCATCCTCAAAAGCCAGAATCTTGGTCGCCACCTTATCCAAGAAATAGCGGTCGTGACTAACAGTCAAAACTGGACCAGCAAAGCCTTGCAAGAAATTCTCCAAAACTGTCAAGGTTGCAATATCTAGGTCATTTGTCGGTTCGTCTAAAAGAAGAACATTTGGTTTTTCCAAGAGCAGTTTGAGGAGATAAAGACGCTTTTTCTCTCCACCTGACAATTTCTCAATCAAGGTTCCATGCGTCGAACGTGGGAAAAGAAACTGCTCCAGCAACTCTGCAATCGAAGTACTAGAACCACCGCTGATCTTGACCTCTTCTGCCACTTCCTGCAGGTAATTGATAACTCGCTTGCTCTCATCCAATCCCTCAATTTTCTGAGAGAAATAGGCGATACGAACAGTTTCCCCTATCACAACTTGACCTGCTGTCGGCTCAAGACTGCCTGCAATCAGATTGAGCAGGGTTGATTTTCCAACACCGTTATCCCCAACAATTCCAATACGATCTTTGGCCTGCACCAAGAGATTAAAGTCTTGTAAAATGGGCTTATTTTCATAGGCAAAGGAAACATCCTGAAACTCGATGACTTTCTTCCCAATCCGACTGGTTTCAAAGTTCATGGTCAAGTCTGTCTCAGCAGTATTTCCTGAAACTTCCTTTTTCAGGTCGTGGAAACGATTGATACGAGCCTGCTGCTTGGTCGCACGCGCCTGCGGTTGTCTGCGCATCCAGGCCAATTCCTGCTTATAAAGTTGTTCTTTTTTATGAAGTAGAGCCGCGTCGCGCTCATCCTGTTCCGCCTTTAGGCGAACATAGTCCTGGTAATTTCCCTGGTACTCAGTCAAGCCTGCGCTATCCAATTCGAAAATCCGAGTTGACAAAGCGTCTAGGAAATAACGGTCGTGGGTAATAAAAAGGACGGTCTTCTTAGAATTTTTCAAAAAGAGGGTCAGCCACTCAATAGTCGCAATGTCCAGATGGTTAGTCGGCTCATCCAAAAGCAAGAGATCGTGATTGCCAAGTAAGACTTGCGCCAACTGGACCCGTCTTCTTAGACCACCTGACAATTCCCCAACAGGAGTGGATAAGTCCTGAATACCCAGCTTGCTAAGGACAGTCTTTACCTGACTCTCAATTTCCCAAGCTTGGAGAGAGTCCATTTCTGCCATGACCCGTTCCAAATGCGCCTGCTTGTCCTCACTGTAGTTGAGCATAATCAACTCATACTCACGAATGAGCTGGATTTCCTTGAGATCGCTAGATAGGACTGTATCCAAGACCGTCTTGCTATCATCAAAATCAGGATCTTGAGTCAAATAACCAATCTGGTAATCATTCTTAGCCGAAAAGGGACTAACATCCCCATCAAAGCCAGAAACACCAGAAAGGACGTCCAAAAGGGTGGTCTTGCCCGTTCCATTGACACCAATCAGACCAATTCTGTCTAGGTCATGGATGATAAAGGAAATATCCTTAAAAACGGTCTTGTCACCGACGGATTTACTTAGTTTTTCAACGATAAAATCACTCATTTTTTCTCCCTCAGATAAACATGGATGGCTTGACGGTCATTTTCCAATTCTCCATCGACAATGGCATATTCAATCTCTGTTAAAATCTCTCCCAAGTCTGGGCCAGGCTGATAACCATATTCCTTGATCAAAATACCACCGTTGATTTGGATTTCTTTCTTATCATAAATGGTCAAACTCTGGTAGGTTTCTGTAATGGCTTGTGGATTGACTTCTTTTCCTTGGGCCTGACGAAGATTTTCAGCCTGTAAAAGTAAATCCAAGTCAAAGCGGTAACAATCGCGCTTCCTCAATTCTCCCTTTTCACGCAGAGCCAAAATAGTCAGCAAATCCCGAACCTGCTTGGCAAACTGGCGTGAGGTCTTCCAAGCCTTCAAAAATGGCTGCGCATTTTCAATATCCAAAGCCGACAGTAAAGCCGCCCAAGCTTGTTCAGAAGATTCAAAGGTGAAATTAGCCTCCAAATCAAACAGTCCGTTGAGCTTGTCCTGGCTAGATGCCATATCAGGGAGATAGTCATAAGCTTGACTCTCAATCATGGAAACCAAGCCCCTTCTCCAAAACGGAGCCAGCAAGAGTTTATCAAACTCAACGAAGGTACGCTCTACAGAAATTTTCTCCAAAAGCGGCGTTAATGTCTTCATAGCTTTAAAGGTTTCTGACTCAAGTTCAAATCCAAGACTAGCCTGAAAACGGAAACCACGCATAATACGCAAAGCATCTTCGTTGAAACGCTCACTAGCCACGCCAACCGCTCGCAAAACTTGATTTTCTAAATCTTCTAGCCCATGGAACAAGTCAATGATTTCTCCTGTCTCGTCCAAGGCAAAGGCATTGACTGTAAAATCACGGCGCTTGAGGTCTTCTTCTAGCGAGCGAACAAAAGAAACCGCACTGGGTCTACGATAGTCCACATAGACATCTTCTGTCCGAAAAGTAGTCACCTCATACTCCTCATCCCCATCTAAAACCAAGACGGTTCCATGCTCGATTCCGATATCGGCTGTTCTCGGAAAAATCTGCTTGGTTTCTTCTGGATAAGAAGACGTCGCAATATCCACATCATGGATAGGACGATTGAGGAGGGCGTCTCGAACAGAGCCCCCAACAAAATAGGCCTCAAAACCTGCTTCTTTAATTTTTTCTAATACTGGTAAAGCCTTCTGAAATTCAGAAGGCATTTGCGTTAATCTCATAATAAGTGTTCTAATCCATAGACAAGCTCATGACGCTTGACAACTTCTTTAATTCCCAAATTCACCCCTGTCATGAAGGAGCTGCGATCATAGGAGTCATGACGGAGTGTCAATCCTTCTCCCTGATTCCCAAAGATGACTTCCTGATGGGCTACCAAGCCTGGTAAACGAACTGAGTGAATCCGCATGCCATCAAAGTCAGCACCACGGGCACCTGCAATCAATTCTTCTTCATCAGGCGCACCTTGCTGGGTAGACTCTCGAACTTCTGCCATTAACTCAGCTGTTTTAATAGCTGTTCCACTCGGAGCATCCTTTTTCTTGTCATGATGGAGCTCGATAATCTCCACATGTGGGAAATATTTGGCAGCCTGCTTTGCAAATTGCATGAGCAAGACAGCACCCAGGGCAAAGTTAGGGGCAATCAAACCACCCAAAGCTTGGGCGCGAGAAAATTCTTTTAGCTCTGCAATTTCTTCACTAGTAAAGCCTGTCGTTCCAACTACTGGAGCAAATCCATTCTCAAGAGCAAAGCGTGTATTTTCGTAGGCAACAGTTGGAGTAGTAAAATCTACCCAGACATCCGCTTCAAAGCCTGCTAAATCAGCCTTATCCTTAAAAACAGGAATACCCTGCCATTCTGATTCAGACTCAAAGGGATCCAAAACTGCTACCAAGTCCAAGTCTGGATCAGCCAAGACCATTTGACAAGCAGCTTGGCCCATCTTTCCCTTAAAACCAGCAATAATTACTCGAATACTCATCTCTACTCCTGTCTAAGATACTAAGGACGTTAACTGCCCATGAAAAATAGGGAATGGCGCTGACTTTACACGAAAGGCAAGACAGGCATCTTTTTTCAAGAGGCAGGTAGTCCGTGTTCAATTGCTAAGATACAAAGCCTGTAGGAACACAAAGTGAAAATAGAAGTTCTGATCAAGAAGTGTCTACTCCTTGGAAAATCTATCTTTTTCACACAGGGTTCCAGGCGTGTTCAACTGCTAACTTCTTAACTAGTCTAAAAGTGCCAACTAAATCACTGGAATATAACCCAGAGCAATGCTTCCTGATCCTAGGTGTGTCCCAATGACACTACCAAATGTAGCTAGTGAAATATCCGTACCCACTCCAGATTCAAGCAAGTGCTGACGCAATTCCTCAGCCTTTTCAGGAGCATTCCCATGAATGACAATGACCCGGTATTGACCTGAAGCCGTTGTTTCCTTGATAATTTCAATTAAGCGCTTGGTTGCTTTCTTTTCAGTACGAACTTTTTCGTAAACTTCAATCACACCTTGGTCGTTGAAATAAAGGATTGGCTTAATGCTTAGCAGATTGCCCAAAATGGCAGCCCCATTTGAAAGGCGCCCACCTTTCACCAAATGATCCAAATCATCTACCATGATAAAGGCTGACGTACGGCTAATTTGAATGGCTAGCTTATCCTGAATGCTGGCAAAATCATCGCCCTGGTCACGCCAGTTAAAGACACTTTCAACCATGATACCCAGCGGAGCGCTTGTAATCAAAGTGTCTGGAAAAGCAATGGTTAAGCCCTCATATTCATCTATCATATACTGGATATTTTGGTAAAAACCTGAAATTCCAGAAGATAGGAAAAGCCCCAAAGCATGGGTATAACCTTGTTCTTTGAGCGAAGTTAAGATTTCATCTAACTTGGCAATACTTGGTTGACTAGTCTTAGGCAATTCAGAAGCCTGAGCCATTTTTTGGTAAAATTCCTCAGCAGTCAGATTGATACCTTCGACATACTCCTCACCATCAATATTGACAGGAATATCCAAGACATACAAATCTTCTCTTTGCAAGGTCTCTGCACTGAGATAGGCAGAGGAATCTGTGATAACAGCTAGTTTCATATTAGAACTCCAAATTGATTCCTGGTAAGTCTAATGCAATTTCAGTTACTTCGTAAGTCAAACGGTTGAGCATATTCAAACATGGACGAGCCAAAGTTTCCACTTCTTCTTGGCTCAATTCACTTGGTTCATTAACAATACGGCCATCGATGTGGTTTACCTGTGAAATGGTTCCACTGATGACAAACTTATCAAATACAATCATAAATGTCAAGATGACAATCAAGGAAGTCACTTGATTTTCTTGATCATGTTGGAGCAATTGGAAGTTCACATCCACCTTAGTTTCAGGAGCTCCATTTTCATTTTCCCATTCAAAATTACGCGCATCAAAATGATACTGACTAACAAATTCTTGTTCACGTTTAAGATTCATGTCTTTCTCCCTTGGCTACAATATTATAAGCTATTGTACCATAATTTTTTATTTTCATCTAGTTTTCTAGGATTTAGTCAATCCCGATTTCAGATCGAACTACATCTGCGATAGTATCAACATAGTAGTCCACTTCTTCTGTTGTAGGCGCTTCTGCCATAACACGCAAAAGGGGCTCTGTTCCACTTGGGCGAACAAGGATACGGCCATTCCCTGCCATTTCTTCTTCCATCTTCTCGATGATAGCCTTGATAGCCGGCACTTCCATAGCCTTTTCCTTCATGGCATTTTCCACTCGGATATTGACTAATTTTTGTGGATAAATGGTTACTTCTGCTGCCAACTCTGACAAGCTCTTACCAGTTTCCTTCATGATTTTAGTCAATTGGACAGCGGATAATTGACCATCACCTGTTGTATTGTAGTCCATCAAGATGACGTGACCAGACTGTTCACCACCAAGGTTGTAGCCTGATTTTCTCATTTCTTCAACAACGTAACGATCGCCAACTGCAGTTACTGCCTTGTTAATACCTTCACGGTCCAAGGCCTTGTGGAAACCAAGGTTAGACATAACGGTTGTCACAATTGTATTTTGGGCCAATTGTCCTTTTTCAGAAAGGTATTTCCCAATGATGTACATGATTTTGTCACCATCAACAATCTCACCATTTTCATCAACAGCAATCAAACGGTCACTGTCTCCGTCAAAGGCCAAACCGATAGCTGATCCGCTTTCTTTGACCACTTCTTGAAGGGCTTCTGGGTGGGTTGAACCAACATTAAGGTTGATGTTAAGACCATCTGGTGTTTCCCCAATAACAGTTAATTGAGCACCAAAATCTGCAAAGATTTGACGGGCACTGGTAGAAGCTGCTCCATTAGCTGTATCCAAGGTAACCTTCATTCCTTCAAGAGGAGTTCCAGTTGAAACAAGGTAGCCTTCATACTTACGCAATCCTTCTGGGTAATCTACTAAGGTTCCCAAGCCTTCTGCACTTGGACGAGGAAGAGTGTCTTCCGCAGCATCTAGCAAGGCTTCAATTTCTGCTTCTTTTTCATCATCTAGTTTGAAGCCATCCCCACCAAAGAACTTAATCCCATTATCAAGGGCTGGGTTGTGGCTGGCAGAAATCATGACACCGGCACTTGCTCCCTCTGTTTTGACCAAGTAAGCTACTGCTGGTGTTGCCAGAACACCTAGTTTGTATACGTGAATCCCTACAGAGAGGAGACCTGCTACCAAGGCCGATTCCAGCATTTCCCCTGAAATACGTGTGTCACGTCCTACAAAGACTTTCGGTGCTTCCTTTTCATGTTGGCTGAGAACATAGCCTCCAAAACGTCCTAGTTTAAAGGCCAATTCTGGCGTTAATTCTACGTTAGCTTCTCCACGGACTCCATCAGTCCCAAAATATTTACCCATTTTTATAAAATCCTTTTCCTATTTTTAATTCGTTTTTGAACTAGTTGCTTTTGTTGACGAAGATGTCTCCGACGAACTGCTTGTGCTTGAACTTGGTGCTACTGGTTTTGTAGTGACCTTCATTGTTGTATCAAACGGAGTGATAACTACTGGTAAGACAACCCCATTGCGATCGATTGCCTGCAAAGGTACTGAGCCACTGTAATTACCTGTTATGCGTTCGCTGGTTGGTAAAAGCGCAATAACTTTGTCAATCTTAGCTAATGTTTCTTGGTCAGTTGTGACCGAAACGCGTTCATTTGACACGGTTACACTATCAAGTTGTAGCTTGGGATCAATCTGGCTTTGGTCAACTTGTGGCACAACAATCATCCCATCTCGCTTAACCTTCTTCCCAACTTTCACTGTAATCTTTTGAGGCGTTGCCACAGCGGTCAATCCACTTGGAAGATTTTCAATGTTCAAAGGAACTTCAATCGTTCCAACACTGGCATCCGTCAAATCAGCAGTTACCTTAAACTTACGAGTACTTTCCTGCATTTCACTGGCCAAGGTCACACGATTAGCTCCGGTTAATACCACTGAAACTTCTGATGCAAATCCGCTAATGAAATACTGGTCATCATCATAGTGAATATCGATGGGAACATTTGCTATCGTATTGGTGTAGGTCTCCGATTTGACCTGCCTTGTGGTATTGCTATTTTGAAAGTTGGTCGACGTTGCATAAATGAATAAGACACAAGCAAAAAAGAGAGATGAAATGATATATAGACTATTTTTTCTCATATTTCCAACCTCCTAGCAAACGGTCCTTGAAACTGGCTTTTTCCTCAACAGCTGGCAAAAGAATTGCTCGTAGCTCTGCTTCAAATTCTTCAATCGTCAAATTATGCTTGAAGACCCCATTGTAGGTAATAGAAATACCACCTGTTTCCTCTGAGACAATGAAGGTCAAGGCATCAGACACTTCTGATAAACCGATAGCCGCCCGGTGTCTGGTCCCAAATTCCTTGGAAATCCCTGTGCTTTCTGTCAAGGGCAGATAGGCAGAGGTCACTGCAATCCGATTTTCTCTGATAATCACAGCACCATCATGTAGGGGAGTGTTGGGAATAAAAATATTGATGAGGAGTTCTGCCGAAATTTTGGCATCCAAGGGAATTCCTGTCGCGATGTATTCTTGCAAGGTACGAACTCGTTGAATAGCAACAAGAGCACCAATCTTACGGGGACTCATGTATTCAACTGACTTAACAAAGGCACGAATCATTTTCTCTTCTGCACTAATTTGAGTAGTAGAAAAGAAATCTGTCGCCCTTCCCAAGCGTTCCAAACCAGTCCGAATCTCTGGAGAGAAGATAACAACCGCAGCAATTACCCCATAGGTAATAATCTGATTAATCAACCAAGAAATCGTTGTTAAACCAAGGATATTGGCCACAACCTGAGCTAATACAAAGATCAAGACCCCACGCACCAAAATCATAATCTTGGTGCCAGCTATCGCTTTTGTAAAACGATATAAAATATAGGCCACAATCAAAATATCAAACAGATTGATGGCAATACTCCAAGGACTAGAAAACAAGCTAGTCCAATATTGCAGGTTGGATAATTGTTGAAAGTTCATCTGCTGTCTCCTCTCTGTCCAAACACGTTCCTCTCTATTATACCATTTTTCTGGCATTTTTTTCCCTATCCTACTTCATTTTAAATTAAGGAAAAATATGATAAAATAAACTGACTAGAAAAAACAAAGGAGAAACCATGTCCCAACTCTATGATATCACTATTGTAGGTGGTGGTCCTGTCGGTCTTTTTGCGGCCTTCTATGCCCACCTACGCCAAGCTAACGTTCAAATCATCGACTCCCTTCCCCAACTAGGTGGACAGCCTGCTATTCTCTACCCTGAAAAGGAAATCCTAGACGTACCAGGTTTCCCAAACCTAACTGGAGAAGAGTTGACCAACCGCTTGATTGAACAGTTAAACGGCTTTGATACCCCTATTCATCTCAATGAAACGGTTCTTGAGATTGAAAAACAAGAAGAAGGCTTTGCCATTACCACTTCTAAAGGAAGTCACCTGTCTAAAACTGTTATCATCGCTATGGGTGGCGGTGCCTTTAAACCACGTCCGCTGGAACTAGAAGGCGTTGAGGGCTATGAAAATATCCACTACCACGTTTCCAACATCCAGCAATATGCTGGGAAGAAAGTGACAATTCTTGGTGGAGGAGACTCAGCTGTAGATTGGGCTTTGGCTTTTGAAAAAATCGCACCAACTACCCTTGTCCACCGCAGAGATAATTTCCGCGCCTTGGAGCACAGTGTCCAAGCCTTGCAGGAATCATCTGTAACCATCAAGACACCATTCGTCCCTAGCAAACTCCTTGGAGATAGAAAAACGCTCGATAAACTTGAAATCACAAAAGTTAAATCTGATGAAACAGAAACGATTGACCTAGACCACCTCTTTGTCAACTATGGTTTCAAATCTTCTGTCGGTAACCTCAAAAACTGGGGTCTGGACCTCAATCGTCACAAGATTATTGTCAACAGCAAGCAAGAATCTAGCCAATCAGGTATCTATGCTATCGGAGACTGCTGCTACTATGACGGAAAAATTGACCTGATTGCGACAGGCCTCGGAGAAGCTCCAACCGCTGTCAACAATGCCATCAACTACATTGACCCTGAGCAAAAAGTGCAGCCAAAACACTCAACCAGTTTATAAAAAAGAACCACGAGTCACATAGGATTCGTGGTTTTAAAATGAACTACACCTCAAAAGTTAGACAGAAATACATCTAACTTCTGATATGCAGCCCACCTTCTCTTTGCTCTTGTTTGAATAAGAAATTTTTTGAAGAATCATTAGATTATACAAAGTATTCATATCAGCCTTTTAAAGCTATATAAAAACTCTCCAACTATTCTATTATACCATATAAAAAAATAAATAAATAGACTTGTTTTTTTCTTTTTTTGACGTATACTAATAATAGAAAGCGCTTTAAATAAAATAAAAGGAGGTTTTATGAGGAAAGTAAATAAGGACATTTTATTCTTAACTGGAATCATAGTTTTATGTTTTGGTTTTTTATTATTTCACATCAACCCCTATTATGCCGAACCCTATGCGACACTGAAAGAAAGAATAAATTTATTCTTTTGGCAACTATATTGGAGACCTGTAGGAACTCTCAGTATTATTTCGGGTTGCATTATAACTTTCAAAGGATTGAAAAAATAATCTTTTACTCATGAAGAAAAAATTTGTTATGATTAAACTGAAACTATTGTTTTTCTCTCTACTATCAAGTCTATTATTCTTAGTCACAACATCTACGGTTTTTGCTGATGTCTATCCTGGTACAAATTATGAAATTGTATCTAATCGTATTGTAAAAGATATCAACACAGGAGAGTTATTGTCATTTTATACAACTGAACTTAGAGACGCCTATTTAGAGTCTAAATCTACGTATCAGACTCGTTCTAATGCAACTGGTGTTGCAGACTATAGAACTAAATACTCTCACTCTTACAAGAAAAGCACCACATCAGGTCCTGTAAGTTCAACTGCCTATGGTGGAAAAGCTGGAGCTACTCTGACTGTAGGTGCAGGTGTTAGCTTTTCTGCTCCGGAGTCTGGAGCTGGACTTAGTTTAAATCACTCAGTCTCCCATAACGTACCACCCTACACTTATGGTTATATTAGACTAAAAGCATCTTACACAGTAAACGTTCGTAAACTAGAAGTTAGATACTTAGGCACCAACAAATGGGTTCCAGCTGGTGAAACCTCTACTATATCGAATGTTAGCGTTTGGAGCGAACTGGTCACTTGGAAATAACTCATTAGAGACTGGGTAAAAACTCAATTTCAGGAGAAAATGAAATAAATTTTCTCACAATAAAACGCATAGTATCACGGTTTTCAATATCTGATATTATGCGTTTTTGATTTTAAAGAGCTAAATTTCTTAACTTAATGACATTGCTTTTTGCCTTTCCCCTTCTTTTTCAAAAAGCAAAAATGTCCTATCAAATTGATAGAGCATGTGATATAATAACGACGGCACTAACAATACGCCTTGGAAAAGGAGGTATTACAGATACTAGAACTTCTCAAAATAGTACTTATCGCAGTCATCGAAAGTATCATCTCATGGCTGGTGACTCGTTGGCTAGTCGATCACTTCGACAAGTAACCTTCCTGGTTAGTGCTATCTAACCCAGAAAAAAATCCCCTCGGTATTGCAGTACCGAGGGGATTTCTGTTAGCACTAAAATGCTAGAACTTCTCAATTCCTCTTTATTATCTCACATGCTCTGTTCAATTGTCAAGAAAGAGGTGTTTTATATCTTTATAACTCATCGGCTAATTTATTTATCTTTCTGAGTCTGTGGTTGACACCACTTTTGGTCAGAGGGGTACTGAGGCTATCTGCCAACTGTTGGATAGAGTAGTCTGGGTGCTGAATCCGCAGTTGCGCTACCTCCTGCAAATCCACTGGCAGATTTTCTAAGCCCATGATATCTTTGATTTTACTGATATTGTTGATAGTCTTTATGCTGGCAGAAACTGTCCGAGCGATATTAGCTGTCTCCGCATTATTGGCTCGATTGAGGTCGTTACGGGTTTCTCGCAAAATCTTAACTCGCTCAAAATCATCACGCGCCTTCATAGCTCCGATTACTATCAAGAAGTCCATAATATCTTCGGCTCGCTGGAGGTAGGTCACAGCTCCCTTCTTGCGCTCAAGCACCTTGGCATCCAGTAAAAACTGCTGGAGAAGAGAGGCAATCCCTTGCGCGTGGTCCAGATAAACAGAACTGATTTCCAACTGATACTTGCCTGACTCAGGGTCACGAATGCTTCCATTTGCCAAGAAAGCACCACAGAGATAGGCACGGCCTGCTTCCTCGTCTGATAAAATCTCCTCGTCAATATCTGTTTCCAGACCAAAAAAGGAGTCTGCCAAGTGCAAATCACTCAGCAGGTCCTGCACCTTTTCATCTGTAAAAACGGTATAGACCCGATTCTTACGAAGATTGCTTCTCTGATGGTGTCGGATTTCCGATTTGATTTCGTAGAAATGAAGAAAGGACTCATAGAGGTGACGAGCCAGTTTGGCATTTTCTGTCACGACGGACAAGGTCAAGCCCGAAGTTGAGAGGCCGATACTGCCAGACATCTTGATAATGGCAGATAATTCATGCCGGCTTAGATGGTGCTGACCTAGGATTTCTTCTTTAACTGCTACTGTGAAACTCATTTTCTCACCTGTATAATCCGCATCAATTCATCCACAATCAAATCCCCATCGTGGAAGGCGCCTCCATTTTCCAGACGAAGGAAGTTGGATGAAATCACGCGCGGAACCTGCTTACAAAGATCAGCAAAATCATGTTCCACCTGCACCAAGTATTCATCAAACCGGTTGGAATTCATGTATTCCTGAGGCACTTTTTCGATATTCACCAAGACAGTATCGATAAAAGGTCGGCCAAGGTGGCGATGCAAGACCTCCACGTGGTCACTATCTGTAAAGTGTTCCGTCTCCCCACGTTGGGTCATGATATTGCAGACATAGGCGATTTCTGCCTTGGTTTCCAAAAGCGCCTGCCCGATTTCCTTAATCACGATATTGGGCAAAATCGAGGTAAAGAGGGAACCAGGTCCAAGGACAATCATGTCACTTTCAAGAATGGTCTGCACTACTCGACGGCTAGCCATAGGTGTATCATCGTTGAGGGTATTGGTCACATAGACCTGGTCAATCATGCCTGGATGGTCTGCAATATGGCTCTCTCCAGCCACTTCTGTCCCATCCTGAAAGACTGCGTGCAGAGTCAAGGGATGGTCACTGGAAGGATAAATCTTGCCAGTTGTATGGAAAAATTTGCTCAGCAACTGCATGGCATTATAGGTCGAACCCTGCATTTCTGACAGGCCAGCGATAATGAGATTGCCCAATGGATGGCCAGCAAAGGCTCCAGCATCTTCAGAAAAGCGATACTGAAAGACTTTCTCATAAAACTTAGGCATATCCGACATAGCCACAAGGACATTGCGAAGATCACCTGGCGGTGTCAATTGTTGCATATTTTTTCGGAGTTCACCTGATGAACCACCGTCATCCGCCACCGTTACGATAGCAGCGATTTCCACATCTTTTTCCCGCAGACTTTTTAGAATGACGGGGATCCCAGTCCCTCCACCAATCACCGTTATCTTTGGTTTTCTCATGAACGGTTTACCGTTTCCTTTCTTCGATCTTTGTCGCGATGCCCTTCATTAACAGGCCAATTCTTGGATAAGTCCTGCGCCAAGCGTTTAGCAAAGGCCACGCTACGGTGTTGTCCACCCGTACAACCCATGGCAATGGTCAAAACAGACTTCCCTTCCTTTTGGTAACTTGGCAAAATCGGCTCAATCAAGGCCAACAAATGCTGATAAAAATCTTCTGACTCAGGATGATTCATGACATAGTCATAAACTGGTTCATCCACACCTGTTTGATTACGCAGTTCTGGTAGATAGTAGGGATTTGGCAAGAAACGGACATCAAAGACCAAATCCGCATCAATCGGGATTCCATATTTAAAGCCAAAAGACATGACTTCGATACGGAAAGACTGGGCTTGTTCTTGATCCGAAAACTGCTCTGCAATGGTTTTACGCAACTCACGTGGAGTGAGTTCAGTCGTATCCACCACATTTTGGCTCATGTTTTTTAAAGGCGCCAAGAGTTCACGTTCCAGCTTGATGCCATCCAAAATCCGACCATCCGCAGCTAGAGGGTGACTTCGTCTGGTTTCCTTGTAACGAGCGACCAATTCCTTATCTGCTGCGTCCAAAAAGAGAATTTTAAAGTCCAGTTCTTCCTTGTTTTCCAACTCATCCAAAACAGCTTGAATCTCTGAGAAGAAAGAACGGCTACGCATATCCACTACCAAAGCCAACTTATGGTCGTCTTCCTTTGTTTCCACCAACTGCAAAAACTTAGGCAAGAGAGCTGGCGGCATATTGTCAATAGTAAAATAACCCAAATCTTCGAAGGACTGAATGGCAACTGTTTTCCCTGCGCCACTCATTCCTGTCACAATCACCAAGTGAAGTTGTTTCTTTGTCATCTTTTTCTCCTTATATCAAAAGAAGTTTGGCAGAACCAAACTTCAACTAGCTTATCCAATCTCTGCGATGACTTCGATTTCGACTTTTACATCACGAGGAAGGCGAGCTACCTCTACTGCTGAACGAGCTGGAAATTCCTCTTTAAAGGCCGTTTGGTAAACCTCGTTAAAAGGAACAAAGTCGTTCATATCGCTCAAGAAGCAAGTTGTTTTGACAACATGGTCAAAGTCTGTTCCTGCTTCTGCCAAAATAGCACCAATGTTTTTCAAGACTTGTTCTGTCTGTTCTTGGATTGTTTCTCCAACGATTTCCCCAGTTTCAGGAGAGAGAGGAACTTGACCACTAGCAAACAAAAGGTTGCCAACGATTTTTCCTTGAACATATGGTCCGATAGCCTTTGGGGCTTTGTCTGTATGAATTGTTTTTGCCATTTTCTTTTCCTCACAATTTTTCTAAGATTGCATCCCAAGCCTCATCCATCCCTGCCTTGCTGACAGATGAAAAGAGGATGAAGTCGTCACTTGGGTCAAAGTTTAATTTCTTTTTGATTGCTGATTCGTGCTTGTTCCATTTACCACGAGGAATCTTGTCCGCCTTGGTCGCAACAATAATAACCGGAATCTCATAGTACTTGAGAAATTCGTACATCTGCACATCATCTGCTGACGGGTCATGACGAAGGTCGACTAGACTGACTACCGCACGGAGATTTTCCCGAGTCGTTAGGTACTCCTCAATCATGCGCCCCCACTTTTCACGTTCCTTTTTAGAAACACGGGCATAGCCATAACCAGGCACATCCACAAAGCGCATCTTGTCGTCGATATTAAAGAAGTTGAGAAGCTGGGTTTTACCAGGTTTACCTGATGTACGAGCCAGATTCTTACGATTCAGCATGGTGTTGATAAAGCTAGACTTGCCAACATTTGAACGCCCTGCAAGAGCAATCTCTGGCAGGTCATCCTGCGGATAGTGGGATTTATTAGCTGCACTGAGCAAGATTTCAGCATTGTGTGTATTAAGTTCCATAGTCACCTCTAGGCTGTTTCTAGGATTGGTTTATCCGTTCCATCGACAGCTTCTTTTGTGATGCGAACCAATTTCACATTTTCCTGACTCGGTACTTCAAACATGACGTCTAGCATGGTCTCTTCGATAATCGAGCGAAGACCACGCGCCCCAGTCTTCCGTTCGATGGCCTTATTGGCAATCTCTTGAAGGGCTTCGTCGTCAAATTCCAACTCGACATCATCATAAGAAAGCAAGGTTTGGTACTGTTTCACCAAAGCATTTCTTGGCTCTTTCAAGATGCGAACCAAGTCATCCACTGTCAATTGCTCAAGAGCCGCAAAGACAGGCAAGCGCCCAATCAACTCTGGGATAATACCGAATTTTTGAATATCTTCCGCGATGATTTCTTGCATGTAAGAGCTGTTTTCGTCAATCGCCTTGTTATTTTGACCAAATCCGATGACTTTTTCACCCAGACGTTGTTTAACAATTTCTTCGATGCCATCAAAAGCACCACCCACGATGAAGAGGATATTTTTAGTATCCACTTGAATCATCTCTTGTTGTGGATGTTTACGTCCACCTTGAGGCGGTACGCTAGCAACAGTTCCTTCGATAATCTTGAGAAGGGCTTGTTGCACCCCTTCACCAGAAACGTCACGTGTGATCGATACGTTCTCGCTCTTCTTAGCAATCTTGTCAATTTCATCCACGTAGATAATCCCGCGCTCTGCACGTTCGATGTTAAAGTCAGCAGCCTGCAAGAGTTTAAGGAGAATGTTTTCCACATCCTCACCTACATAACCAGCCTCAGTAAGAGCTGTCGCATCTGCGATTGCAAAAGGCACATTCAAGCTCTTAGCCAAGGTCTGGGCCAAGAAAGTTTTCCCTGAACCAGTTGGGCCAATCATCAAGATGTTTGACTTCTGCAAATCCACATCTTCTGACTCTTCTCGCGTATCGTGAAAATTAATACGTTTGTAGTGGTTGTAAACCGCCACAGCCAAGGCACGCTTGGCACGATCTTGACCGATTACATAGTGGTTCAAGATATGGAGAAGTTCGATTGGTTTTGGAACTTCTGACAAGTCTGCCAAGACTTCCTCAGCCAACTCCTCCCGAATGATCTCCTGGGCCAACTCCACACATTCATTACAGATAAAAGCGTTGTTCCCAGCGATTATTTTTTGTACTTCTTCTTGGCTTTTGCCACAAAATGAGCAAT
Organism: Streptococcus mitis; assembly: GCA_018364455.1. GTDB lineage: Bacteria > Bacillota > Bacilli > Lactobacillales > Streptococcaceae > Streptococcus > Streptococcus mitis_BR. The sequence continues at coordinate 26,922 of JAGZLW010000007.1, forward strand.
AAACCATCATATCATTATTCCTAGTTGTAGGCATGATTTCCTTCCGTTCTATTCTATACTATCATTCTATCTAAAATAAGGTCATGTAAAAAGCATGGATACTATTGACCAAATTGGTAAAGGCATTTAAGAAGAGCAGGACAGAAAGTCCATAACGCTTTTTACGAAAAGCCTGTGCTCCTGCAAGCAAGCAGACCAAACACAGCATGGCTGTGAAAAAACCAAATATACTACGTTCCATTAGACTTCCTTTCTCTTGCGGTATTGGATGGTAAAATCATAAGGATTTTTCTCATCTTTTGCGTAAAATTTGCTTGAAACCGTCTCAAAAAGAGACAAGTCAAACTCCTCAGGGAAATAGGTATCTCCCTCCACCCGAGCATGAATTTGAGTCAGAATCACTTCGTCAAGGTAGGGTTCAAAAGCCTGAAAAATTTGCTTCCCACCAAGAATATAGAGATTCTTGTCTTGACCCTGATACCAGTCCAAGACAGACTGGACATCATAAAAAGTAGTAACCCCATCTATCTTTTCTTCTGGATTACGAGTCAAAATCAAGGTCTCCCGTTTTGGAAGCAAGCGACGTCCCATCCCATCAAAGGTCACACGCCCCATCAAGATAGCATGATTCAGAGTTGTTTCTTTAAAGTGTTGCAGTTCTGCTGGCAAATGCCAAGGCAGACGATTATCCTTACCAATCACACCCTCTTCATCCTGGGCCCAAATAGCTACGATTTTCTTAGTCATGCTTCCATCCTTTTCACTGATAGTACTATTTTATCAAAAAACTCGAAAAAAGACTGGTTTGGAATAGCTTATAAGATAGAAAAAATCTGTAAGAAATTTCCTACAGATTTATATATATTACTATTATTTCTTACAAACCAGGTGCTTGTCCAAGTTCTGCAGCAAGCATCCAGACTGTTTTTTCAAGGTCAGCCTTAGCTCCAACAAAGATATCATTGGTTACATCATCGCCTTCTTTATCTGTCACATCCAAAGCTTCTTGGAAAAGAGTGATGAGGTAACGATAAATTTCAAGGACACGTTCCAAACTTTCTTCTACATTGCGGAACTCTCCAACTTCTTCTTCGATTTCACTGTTTTGAAGGAATTCTGTCAATGTAGAGAATGGGCTTCCACCAAGTGTAATCAAGCGTTCGCTGATTTCATCCAAGTGACCATCAAGAGCATCCATGTACTCATCCATTTTTGGATGCCATACAAGGAAACCACGACCACGCATGTACCAGTGTACTTGGTGCAAAGCCACGTGAGCCACGTATAAATCAGCAACAGCTTGGTTCAATACTTCCTTTGTTTTTGCCAATGCTACTGGCGCTGATTTTGTTAATGATGCTACATCTTTTACTGCTTCTTTTTTCAATTCTACCATTTTCTTTACCTCATTCATTATTTTTTGTAACCACTTCTTAATGATTACTACCTTAGTATACTACTAAGGAAAACAAATAGCAAGTCAAATGACCCACATGAGAAAAGTTGCAATAGACTGATAATTTAAGAATATTTTAGAGATTTTTTGATTAATACTTAATGAAGATCAAACTAGAAAACTAGCTGCAGATTGTTCAAAGTACAGCTTTGAGGTTGCAAATAAAGCCGACGTGGTTTGAAGAGATTTTCGTAGAGTATAAATTTCATTCCCCTTCGCTTCAGTAAAACAAAGAAAAAGAGGATGCAAATTTCTTGCACACTCCTTTCTCAACTTTATATCTTAATACCAGACGCTAACATCCACACGTCCTCGAATCCCTTTAAGAGAGTCAGATGAAGTATATTGCCATCCTTTTTCTCCTGAATAATGAGGATTATTCCAATCAAGCGCATCCGTATAGGCTGCTACCCAGTTAACATGTTGCAAAATATCAGGATGATTCAAACGAGTTTGCAAAAGTTGACGGTAGCTATAAACATTCACATTTTGATAACCAGCCTGTTTCATTGTTACCATATATTTGTTGATAATCTTGACCCAGGTTCCAGTATCACTTGGAGCTCTTTTGCTCTTATTGCCATATTCCCAGTTCTCAACATCGTAGTAGATAGGATAAGACAAGTTCATCTTGTATTTTTTCAAGAGTTCAATGGTTTGATTAGCATCATTCTCAGCATCAGTCTCATTTTCAGCATAAGTATAAAGGTAAACACCGTAAGGAATTCCAAGACGGTTTAACTCCTTAATATTATGAGCCAATTCCTTGTCCTCAGTTCCACTATAGCCCAAACGAACAATGACTCCATCAACGCCATTATCATCGATGACCTTTTTCCAGTCACTGATACGACCATTGTGCTCACTGACATCGATGACCTTTTTAACTTGATCAGTCCCAACTTGTTCTTCACGATGGTTAAAGAAATAACGTCTGCCATTTCGGTGAACCCAGCCAACATTCAAGTCTTTCTTTTCTTTTAACTCACCTGAGTCAGAAAAAATATAGCGAGCATCATTCATGACTAATTCACCAGTCGCCATAGCACCACTTTCTGTCAAATAGTAGTTACCCTGCCACTCATCTTTAGCCATGTAACCCCACTTCTTGAAATAGTACCACTTTCCGTCTACCTTTTGCCACTCTTGATTTGCATAAGAACCATCGGACTTGAGATAGAAGTAAGATGAATAGGCTGGATCATAAAGCCATTCATTTTGCATCATGGCACCTTGACCATTCAAGAAATAATTTCCCTGCCATTGACTTTTAGCCATATAGCCCCACTTCTTAAAATAGTACCATTTACCTCCAACAGCGTACCATTCCTGGTTAGCATAAGAACCATCGGACTTGAGGTAAAACCAATTCTTATAGGCATTATCATAAACCCATTCATTCTTAGCCATATAACCACCTGATTTTAGGTAGTAATTGCCCTGCCACTCATTTTGAGCATAACGACCGTCTGACTTAATATAAAACCAAGCCTTATAGTAGTTATCAAAAATCCACTCACTCTTTGCTTTGGAACCATCAGCCTTTACATAATAATCCCCCTCCCAGTGGGCAGAAGCAGTGGTCTTTACTCCTGCGCTCGTTTGAGTTTTATTAGAAGACTGATTTTGCTCTGAACTACTTGAAACTGTCCTTGCATCCTGCGAAGTTTTTGCTACTTCAGTTTCATTTGCAGCTACATGACTAACTGCCAAGACTAGCAAAAAGATACTTGCTAATCCAATTTTTCCAATCTTTGTTTTCAATCTTTCCTCTCCTATAAAAAATGGAACAGACATCTGAATGCTGTTCCACCTAGCTTTTGCTACTGATTATTTTACAAAGTCAAGCAAAGCCAAGAAGCTTTCTGCTTCAAGTGACGCACCACCTACAAGGGCACCGTCAACGTCTGGGCAAGCCATGTATGAAGCAACGTTTTCAGGTTTAACAGAACCACCGTATTGAACACGAACTTTGTCTGCAACTTCTTGACCAAAGTCAGCAGCTACAACGTCACGAACAACTTTACACATTTTTTGTGCATCGTCTTGTGAAGCTGATTTACCAGTACCGATAGCCCAGATTGGCTCGTAAGCGATAACTGATGCAGCAACTTGTTCAGCAGTCAAACCAGCCAATGCAGCAGATACTTGAGCACCTACGAATTCAGCAGCTTTACCAGCTTCATAAGTTTCAAGTGATTCACCACAACAGATAATTGGAAGCATGCCGTTTGCAAAGATTGCTTTTGCTTTTTTGTTGATATCTTCGTCAGTTTCATGGAAGTAGTCACGGCGTTCTGAGTGACCGATAACAACGTAGTCAGTACCGATTTCTTTCAAAACTTGTGGGCTAGTTTCACCAGTGAAAGCACCTGCATTTTCAAAGTAGCAGTTTTGAGCAGCAACTTTAAGGTTTGAACCTTTAGCAGCAGCAATAACAGCTGTCAAATCAAGAGCTGGAGCAGCGATACCTGCTTCAACAAGATCTGATGAAGGAAGTTTTGATGCAACTGCTTCAACGAATGCTTTAGCTTCTTCTGGATTTTTGTTCATTTTCCAGTTACCAGCGATAAATGGTTTACGTGACATTTCACATACCTCTTTTTTCAATTTATTTTCTATTTATTTTATCACAATTAGACACAGCTTGCAAATCTTACTCGGATTTCAATCCTGCTTACATGGATTAATCCTTCCAGAGATCCATGGCATTTCTGAAATCTGCAGATACCTGTGTCAACTGAGGATTGCTGACTTCTCTCTCTGCCCGCTTAGCCTCAATTTGAGCCACACTCTTGATTCCTTCATGGCGCCAATTTCTCAAAATGGCCTGAATGTACTTCCAGTTTGCTTTTCCATTCAAAACAGCTTCACGAAGAGCCTCCTTAATCAAGTCAGCACTGGTCCCATCTTCTTTTAGGGTCTTGGTCAAATCCTCAATCTCAAAAGGAGTCAACAAGCGTCCCAACTCCTGCTGGAAAGTTTCCACCAAATTCTTAAGCTGATTTTGAGGTGTCAACTGGTCTGAACTTGAATGAGCAGCTCCAAGCAAATTATCCAAACGTTCCAATGCCAAACTAGTATCAAAAAGCAATTCGATTTCGCCATTTAATTCGATCGTTCGATACTGAAGTAGTCCCCTCTCCGTTAGATTGGAAATAGCCTGATTGACATCCGAAATTTCCTTGCCAATCCTGTCAGCAATCTGGCTTGGGGACATTTCATCTAAGCCTGTCGTATTTTGCAAATAGAAAAATTGCCAGACTAGAAAATCATCGCTAGAAGGAAAGAGTTCCTTAAAATGCAAGAGCAGGGCACTCGGTAAAACCAAGTTCCCTGATTTAAAAGCGTCTAAATATGTCATAATTCCTCTTATAAATACCCATATGCAGATGCATCATCTTCTATCTTTCTCCAGTCAAAAGGTGTCTCCTGATAGACTGCATAATTCACCCAGTTACTGAAAAAGAGGGCTGCTGATGAAGACCAACAAAGACAAGGTGTCTGATTGACATCATCATCCTTAAAGTAATTTTCTGGAATATGTGGGTCTAAACCTGCGTCACGATCTCGGAAATACTCTTTTGCCAAGGTATCACGGTCATACTCCAAATGCCCAAAACTATAAATTTCTCGTAAGTCACGACTGGCCAAAATCGAAACCCCAACCTGAGGTCCTTCTGATAAAATTTCAAGATTGGTCTTGTTTAAGACTTCTTCCTTAGAAATCTCCGTATGCCGTGAATGAGGAGATACATAGCTATCGTCAAAACCTCTAAACAGAAGATGACCTTCCTTTAAGGTGTCCTGAGGATAGATACCCGATAACTTACTGTCCATCTGGTATTTTTCCACTCCATAGCGCAGATAAAGACCAGCCTGAGCCCCCCAACAGATATGAAGGGTCGAATAGACATGGGTCTTGGACCACTCGATTACCTGACTGAATTCCTCCCAATAGTCCACTTCCTCAAATGGTAAATGCTCAACTGGAGCACCCGTGATAATCATCCCATCAAAATACTCGTCCTTGACTTCAGGAAAAGTTTTATAGAAGGTCTCCATGTGTTCTGAACGAGTTGTCTTGGAACGATGGCTCTCCATATAGAGGAAATCAATATCCAGTTGTAGAGGTGTATTGGCCAAATGGCGTAACAACTGGGTTTCTGTGACCATTTTCTGTGGCATGAGATTTAAAATTAAAATCTTCAAAGGACGGATATCTTGGTGGGCCGCACGTTGATCATCCATGACAAAGATGTTCTCTGTCCGTAAAATCTCAACAGCTGGTAATTTTTTATCAATTCGAATCGGCATAACCCTCTCCTAACTGTATTCTTTCAGGAATCATTGCATATGTTTGAAACTCTTCGAAAATCTCTTCAAACCGCGTCAACGTTGCCTTGCCGTAGATATGTTACTGACTTCGTCAGTTCTATCCACAACCTCAAAACAGTGTTTTGAGCTGACTTCGTCAGTTTTATCTGCAACCTCAAAGCTGTACTTTGAGCAGCCTGCGGCTAGTTTCCTAGTTTTCTCTTTGATTTTCATTGAGTATGAAACTAAATCTCAAACACTTAGTCCTTTTATTATACTGCAAGAAGATATAGTTTTCAATTATAGTTTTTCTCTAACTAGCTATAGTCTATTTTTATATCCTAATGTAGAGAAAACAGCCCTAGGGACTGTTTTTCATTAATAATGCATAAGAACTTTGTAATCGTAGTCACCGATTTTTTCACGGCCGTTCAATTCATCCAATTCAACAAGGAAGGCACAACCTGCTACAACACCACCAAGTTTTTCAATCATCTCGATGGTTGCCTTAACAGTTCCACCTGTTGCCAAGAGGTCATCTACGATAAGAACACGTTGACCTGGCTTGATGGCATCCGCGTGCATAGTCAAGGTATCAACACCGTACTCTTTTTCATAGTCAGCAGAAATAACTTCGCGTGGCAATTTCCCTGGCTTACGAACAGGCGCGAAACCAATTCCCAACTCAAAGGCAACTGGACAGCCCACGATAAAACCACGAGCCTCAGGACCTACAATCATGTCGATTTTCTTGTCAGTAGCATACTGAACGATTTCACGAACAGCGTAGCTATAAGCATTTCCATCAGCCATCAAAGGACTGATATCACGAAAAGTAATACCTTCCTTCGGATAATTTTCAATTGTTGCAATGTAATCTTTTAAATTCATCTTTTTCTTTCTTTCAAAGTTTTTACTCTCTATTATAGCATATTTTTTAAGAAAGAAAAAAGGAAAAGTTAACTTCAATGATTATCTAACGATTTGACGATTTATGACTAGCCATAGCAATAAAGTCCAAGTTCTGTTTATTCTTATCAAACATTTTATACATAGTTAAAAACTGCTTTCTATTCTCCTTTTTACAAGCATTTACACAAATTTTCAAGGTTCCTAGCCAATCTTCGTCATAAATCATACCCGATAATTTCATTAATGTCATTTCACCAGTCAATACTTTCACATCACAATAACCTGATTCTATCATCACCTGTTCCCAACCATCTTGAGTTAAAGGACCTACATTTACATGAATTGCTTGCGACAATTCCTGTCTGACAGACTCTTTAGCTTCCTTAAGAAGCACATCATGTGTCAGGAGAAGACCTTCAGTTTTTAAAACCCTTAGATATTCCATTACACATTTTTTCTTAGCTTGATCGGCTTGCATAGTCAGCATAGCTTCGTTTATAACAATATCAAAACTAGCATCTTCATAAGGAAGTTTCATTGCATTAGCTCTTTCAAAACTGATTAAATGAGCAACACCTGCCGTTTCAGCAGATTTTTTAGCCACTTCTAAAGCTTGAGCATCCATATCAACAGCAGTTATCTTACAACCAAAACGCTGTGCCAACTCAATTGCCGTAGTTCCCCTATTACACGCAACCTCTAGTATTCTCTTTTCTTTTGAAAATCCTCCTTCTGCAATTAACCAATCTGTGGCACGTTTTCCACCTGGGCGTAAGCGTTTTTTCCCCAGTTTTGCTAAAAACTTATGACCTTCTTCTGACATTTGAACACCTCTGTTTTTCTTCATTATAACATAAAATGATATTATCTGACAATTCTAATCTATTATTTGATAAACTAGAATCAAAAGCATACAAGCACCATGACTATAGCATAAATTTATTATTACCTCTCTAGTTCGAATTCAACTTCTCCCATCATTTACACATTCAGGTTACGACTATTTTTGTACTTTGGAATTGCTCTCATCTTCATCCGCTATACGAACCTCCACCTTCCTGTTCGTAGAGCCACGATTTCGCTATCCCTTCCTCTGACGGTTCTAATTTCCAACGTCAGACTTAAAACGGTCTATCCCCAGACCGTTTTAATCCGCTACCTCACAATAGTCAGGCTTGGGAATCGCTATTGGGTTCACCGGTAGCAGGTGCCCACCGAGGACTTACACCTCAGATGTACGACATGCCCGTCGTACGCCAAAAAAACGAGCACTTTCGTACTCGTTCTCTGATATAAACTACTGATTAAAGTGAGTTTACGTCAACTTTGATACCAACACCTTGAGTAGTTGTGATAGTCAAGTTTGTTACGTAAGTTCCTTTAGCTGTAGCTGGTTTTGCTTTTTGGATTGTTTCGTTGAAAGCTTTGAAGTTTTCAACCAATTTTTCAGCTTCAAATGATACTTTACCGATGATTGCTTGAACGTTACCTGCACGGTCAGCACGGTAAGTGATTTTACCACCTTTAGACTCTTCAACTGCTTTAGCAACATCCATAGTTACAGTACCAGTTTTAGGGTTTGGCATCAAGTTACGTGGTCCAAGGACACGTCCAAGACGTCCAACAAGAGCCATCATATCAGGTGTAGCGATAACTACGTCGAAGTCCAACCAACCGTCGTTGATTTTAGCAACAAGGTCATCTTCACCAACAAAGTCTGCACCAGCAGCTTTTGCTTCTTCAGCTTTTGCACCACGTGCGAAAACAAGAACGCGTGAAGTTTTACCAGTACCGTTTGGCAATACCATTGCTCCACGGATTTGTTGGTCAGCCTTTTTAACGTCGATGTTCAAGTTGTAAGCAACTTCTACAGTTGCGTCAAATTTTGCAAAGTTAGTTTCTTTTGCAAGTGCTACAGCTTCTTCTACGCTGTATGCTTTTGTGCTGTCGATTTTCTCAAGAGCAGCACGAAGTTGTTTGCTTTTTTTAGCCATTTTCTATTCTCCTTGTAAGTGGTTCAATCGATTTTCATCTCCCACGTCACTTCTCGAAATGATGAAGTCTTGCGGGTTTTCAGTCTATTATTTTTCTTTTCCTACGTCGTCAAGTTCCCTTGCTGTACCCAAGTACAAGCATCAGTCACTTGCCTAGTATGAAAAGCAACTAATAGACTGCTGTGAGATTTTCTACTGTGCTATTGATTAGTCAACAACAGTGAATCCCATAGAACGAGCAGTACCTTCGATCATACGCATTGCAGACTCAATGTTTGCTGCGTTCAAATCTGGCATCTTAGTTTCTGCAATTTCTTGTACTTGTGCACGAGTAACTGTAGCAACTTTAGTTTTGTTAGGTGTACCTGATCCTTTTTCAACACCTGCAGCTTTTTTCAAAAGAACAGCAGCTGGTGGTGTTTTAGTGATGAAAGTAAATGATTTATCTTCGTAAACTGAGATAACAACTGGAATGATCATACCAGCTTGGTCAGCTGTACGAGCGTTGAACTCTTTTGTGAATCCCATGATGTTGATACCAGCTTGACCAAGAGCAGGTCCAACCGGTGGAGCTGGTGTAGCTTTACCAGCAGGGATTTGCAATTTTACAAGTTTTTCGACTTTTTTAGCCATTTTTAAATCCTCCTTTGTGGTTTTGGCGGTAATTAAAAATTTTTACCTCCCACAAGTATGCTTTTTACATACCCATCTATTATACACTATTTATCTAGAATTGCAAGAGAAAAGTTTATTTTTTAATCGACATAATCTCCGCCTTCAAAGCCGTAATACTCTTCCAAACTGAGACCACTCTCAGCAATTTCTTTAGCTTCTTTTCCGACATAACGAAGGTGCCATTCTTCAGCCATATAGCCTGTTTCCTTTTCCTTACCTTTGAGATAACGGACAACAAAACCATAATCAGCCGCATGGTCCAAGAGCCATTGGGCCGCTTTTTCTTCTGTCACCAAATCACCATTTGTCCCAATCACATCAAAAGCCAACCCTGTCTGGTGCTCACTATAGCCAGGACGAGCAGAATAACGATCGGCAGCTTCTTTCCCATCTTGGTTGACATAATCTTGATAGAGCTTGGTCTGAGTTTCATAACTTCTAAAACCACTGTAATGGTCACTAATCGGGAAACCTGCCTCTTGCATCGCTTTGATGAGTTTGATCAACTCTGCCTTGGCTGTTGGATTTTCCCCTGGATTGTAATCTTTTGACAAAGGATAATGTTTATTTGCTACGATGATTTCATCGTATTTCCCTTGGATGCTGTAGTAGTCACCTTTATTAACCACTTCTGCTTTTTTCTGGGCAGCTCCTTGAGGCTTACTTCCGACTGTTCCATCAGCTTTGGCTGTTTGTTCTGTTTTAGCTACTCCATTTTCATTTTTTGCTTTTTCTTGTGAACAAGCTGCCAGACTCAAGGCTAGCAAGGCTGTCAAAACAAGATATCTTTTTTTCATTTTTACTCCTTTATTTCTAATAGTTTATCTACTTCTGACGATAAACGTTTGACTAATCTTTTAATCTCATCCGGATTTGCTTGGCAGGTTTCTGCTGTCATTTCTTCAAAGGGAACCCACCAGACTGGTCCACGTCCATTGAGACCATGACCATTCATGTCACCTCTTCGTCTAGGAAACAGATGCCAATGAAGATGGGCATCGCCATTTCCTAGCAGTTCGATATTCATTTTCTCAGCAGCAAAGGCCTTAGCAACCGCCTCTTGGACCACACTCATTTCTTCTAGAAAACGGAGTCTTGTCTCCTTTTTCAAATGGTGCAATTCGGTGACATGTTCCTTGGCTAGAAAGAGACTATAGCCTTCAAAATACTGGTGGTCTCCAATGACAAGATAGCCTGTTTTCAATTCTCTTACAAAATAGGGATTTTCCCCAGCATTGATGAGCTCAATTCTCTGGCAAATCAGGCACATATTAGTCTACCAATGCGCTCTTAAGGTAAGCATCAACCATACGCTCTGTTGCGGCCACCGAATCAATATGAGTGCGCTCATAAGAATGACTAGACTCGATACCAGCACCGAGAAGGGCGTGTTTGACTTCTGCCCCTGCGGACATGGCTGCTGAAGCGTCCGATCCATAAAATGGATAGATATCCAACTTAAAAGGAATATCTTGTTCTTTAGCCAAGGCAACCAAATGTTGACGGAAGTCATAGTGATAAGGACCTGAAGCATCCTTGACACAGATGGATACTGTATATTCGTCTGTTTGCTGGTCATCACCCATAGCTCCCATATCCACAGCCAGATATTCAACTACTTGAGCAGGAATATTAGAGTTAGCACCGTGTCCCACTTCTTCAAAGACTGAAAAAGCAAAATGGGTTGTTACGGGCAATTCAATCTTCTCTTCCTTATAAATACGAAGCAGGTTAAGCAAAATCGCTGCACTGACCTTATCGTCCAAATGACGAGACTTGATAAAGCCTGTCTCTGTCACGACAGTTCGGGGATCAAAGCTGATAAAATCACCGACCTCAATCCCCAAGGCACGAGTTTCTTTTTCATTGGTTACTTTTGCATCCAAACGCACTTCCATATTGTCCTGCGTGCGTTCTGCAGTTCCTGCATCCTTATAGACATGGCAAGAAGTTTGGTGGATAAGGATGGTTCCAGATACCTTTTGACCTGTGCTAGCCACATGAACGGTACAGTTTTCTCCTTCAATCATATTCCAAGGAAAACCACCGATACGGTCCATTTTGAGACGACCGTCTGGTTTGACAGCACGGACAATAGCACCCAGCGTATCTACATGGGCAGTCACATAGCGGTGTTGTTCATCTTTTTGACCTTTAATGGTCACATTGACACCGCCCTTGGCTGTGCGAACTGGCTGATAACCAAAATCTTCTAAAGTCTTGACTAAATAGTCCGAAATCTCACGAGTGAAGCCTGTTGGCGATGCGATGGCTGTTAGTTCTTTGATATATTCTACTGTTTGATTCATTTCTTCACCTCTTTTGCTACCTATTATAACACATTTATCATCGGATAAAAAAAGAAAATCACTCCTGTAGACTTGGCTACAAAAGTGATTTTAATGATTATTCCATTTCAAAAACATCGCTTTCTTGCTTGTTTGGTAGAACCAATGAGAGCAAGATTCCGACAACGGCTGGTACCAACCATGGGAGAGATGCCTTGGCAAAAGGAAGAGCCTTGACAAGGTTTGCAAGAAACTCAACCTTAAACGAGCTTCCTAGTACGCTTGCAATGGCAATAGCTGTAACCACAGCAATTGTCAACTGCATACCTGGTTTTGAAAGGGCAACAAATTTGTTGACAATGACAATCATAACGATGGCAATGGTGATTGGGTACAAGATAACCAGTACAGGGATTGAGTACTTGATAATCGCATCAAGACCCAAATTGGCAATGGCAAATCCAATCAAGGTAAAGGCTGTCGCATAAACCTTGTAGCTGATTTGTGGGAAGCGTTCATTAAAGAACTCAGCTGTAGACACAATCAAACCAACAGTCGTTGTGAAGCAGGTTACAGTAACCATAGCTGCAAGGAAGAGTTGGGCTGTTGAGCCAAAGATTTCTTGAGTAGCTTGTGACAAGATGTAAACACCTGGTGTTCCACCCTTCATCGCTTCAGCTGGTACCGGGAAATGATTTCCAAGGAAACCTAAACCGATATAAAGAGCACTGAAGGCAAGGGCAACAACGATACCAACAACCCAGATAGTTGAAATGTATTCTTTCTTACTTGAAAATCCAAGTTGTTTCAAGGTTTGAACTGCGATTACGCTAAAGGCAACTGAAGCAAGGGCGTCCAAAGTATTGTAACCTTCTAGGAATCCTGTACCAAAAGCAGAAGCTTGATAAGCAGCTGAAGCAGCTTGAGGACTTGTTCCACCGTATTTGAAAGCTCCCAGAACAACCAAGATAACAATCAAAATCGCAAAGACTGGCGTTAAAATACGTCCAATGCGGTCTAAGATTTTTGATGGATTAAGCGAGATTAGATAGGCTGCTGCAAAATACAGAACCGTAAAGACAATCAAGCCAAGACCTTTATTTGCATCCGACAAAAGAGGGCTAATCCCTACTTCGTAAGCTGTTGTAGCAGTACGTGGGATAGCAAAGAATGGACCGATTGACAAGTAAAGAACTGAGAGGTATAGAGTCGCAAACCAAGGCGCTATCTTTGTTGAAATCTCGTAGATATATCCTTTAGGATTTAACGTTCCAATAATCAGAGTCAAGACGGCGATACCGACACCTGAAAAGACAAAACCTGCGATGGCAGGAAGAAAATGTTCTCCAGATAGAGCACCTAGAGAAGGCGGAAAAATCAAGTTCCCCGCACCAAAAAATATTCCAAACAGGAGTAAACCTGTTAGGGCACCTTTTTTAGCCATGAAAATCTCCTTCATATTTATAAAATACTGACCTAGTATATCATGAATAGGAGTATGAAAAAAGCTTCACGAAGTAAATATTGAATGTTTTCAAGATTCTCAAAAATGAGAATTGTCTAAAAATAAAATTCTCCTACCTAGTCCACGCCAAGTAGGAGAAAATTCTTATGTTTAGAGTTCTTCAAAGGCAGTCATACCACCTTGAACATTGATAACCTCATAACCTTGTTCTGATAAGAATTGGCAAGCACGCGCCGATCTCATCCCAGATTTGCAAATGACATAATGTAACTGGTCCTTATCCAACTGATCATAGGTATCAGCCAATTGACTAAGTGGCAGGTTGTGGGCGCCTTCTAAATGAAGAGCTTCAAACTCATCCACTTCTCTCACGTCCACTAGAGAAAGTTGGTCGTTTTGGTAAAGCTGGTAAAATGCGTCAAAGGTTATTTCTTTCATTCTTTTTCTCCTAATACTCTTCGAAAATCTCTTCAAACCACGTCAGCGTCGCCTTACCGTATGTGTAGAATACTGACTACGTCAGTTCCATCTACAACCTCAAAACAGTGTTTTGAGCAACCTGCGGCTAGCTTCCTAGTTTGCTCTTTGATTTTCATTGACTATAAAATTGCTTTAATCCTTTTTTTCAAATCTGGTACCACTTCTGCCTCAAACCAAGGATTTTTAGCCATCCAGATTTGATTTCGCGGTGAGGGGTGAACTAAAGGAAAATACTCTGGCAAGTAATTCTGATAATGTTTTACCCGTTCTGTCACCTTGCCACTGATTTTCTCATTTAAATAGTAGGCTTGGGCATATTGGCCAATCAAGAGGGTCAATTGAATATCTGGTAATTCTTGCAAGAGCTTCGGATGCCATTTTTCGGCAAATCCTGCTCGAGGTGGTAAATCACCTGAATTGCCATGCCCTGGAAAGTAGAAATCCATAGGCAAAACAGCAAAATATCCTGAATTGTAAAAGGTATCTTCATCCACACCTAGCCAGTCCCGCAGGCGATCACCACTTTTGTCCTTCCAGTAAAGGCCTGCTTCTTGGGTTTTAAGTCCAGGTGCCTGACCGATGATATTGATGCGAGCAGTCTTTGGCGCTGCAAAGAGAGGCTCAATGCCACGCTCTGTATAGGTAGCATTCTGCGAATCTGCCATAATAGCCTGCTTGATTCTTTCAATTTGAGACATCTACTTTCCCTCCAAAAAGAAGTCCAAGCATACAATCTCAGACTTCTATCGTTTTATTTGATCAATTCATAAATAGCTTCGGCATAGATTGCTGCAGCTCGGAAGAGATCATCCAAGGCGATAAATTCATTGGCTTGGTGCATGGTGTCAATTGAGTCTGGGAACATAGCACCGTAGGCAACTCCGCGTTCTAGCAAGCGACCAAAGGTTCCACCACCGATAACTTGCTCGTGACCTTTAAGACCAGTTTGTTTTTCATAAACATTCAACAAGGTTTGCACAAGTGGATCTTCCATCGGCACATAGTGAGGGGTGTGACCGTGCTCAGAAAGGCTAACAGAAGCAACTGGCAAGTTTTCAAGGATTGACTTGATTTGTTCTGGACTTGTTCCTTTTGGATAGCGGATGTTAAGGGCAATGGTATTATCAGCGCTTGTTTCATCGAAGCGGAAGACGCCGGCATTCATAGAAAGGGCACCCAACTTTTCATCCACATGAGCAATCTTGAGATTTTCACCCTCATGGTCGTTCAAGAGAATTTTACCAGCGATGTCAAGGTAGTCTTTGGCTGGACCAGCAAAGTTAAACTGGCTAAGGAAGAGGGCTAGGTAAGTCGCACCATTGACACCTGAAGCAGGCATAGCACCGTGGGCTGATTTACCAATGATGGTAACCTTGTACTGACCGTTTTCTTCTTGGAGTTCTCCTCTAAGTTTGTGTTCTGCAACAAAGGCATCTAGTTTCCCTTGCAAGTCAGCCAAATCACCTGAAACGACTGCTGTTGCTGATTCTGGTACCATATTTTCACGTAAACCACCTGTAAAGCCGTGAAGACGGGCAGCACCTGCATTTTCACCTGCAAAGTGGAGGTATTCCGTGATATTTCCTTTTTCACCATTGATGATAGGGAATTCAGCGTCTGGAGAGAAACCAAAGTCTGGTTTTGCAAGTCCTACGTGCTCGAAATAGTAGTCCATGTCTGCCCAGCCTGATTCTTCATCTGTTCCAACGATGAAACGAACTTTCTTAGAAGTTGGAAGTCCCAATTCTTTGATGATTTTCAAACCATAGTAACAAGCTGTTGTAGGTCCCTTGTCATCAGAAGCTCCACGCGCATAGAGGCGACCGTCTTTGATAGTTGGTGTATAAGGGTCTGTGTCCCAACCGCTACCAGCTGGAACCACGTCCATGTGAGCAAAGATTCCGAGAACTTCTTCTCCATCACCAAACTCAAAATGTCCTGCGTAGTTGTCAACATTTTTAGTTAGGTAGCCATCGCGGTCTGCGATTTCAAGGAATTTTTCCAAGGCTTTTACCGGCCCAGGTCCAAATGGATGCTCAGCATCAGCCTTGCTGTCATCACGTTCTGAGTTGATTTCCAAAAGGCTAAACAAGTCAGCCAAGAGGTCTTCTTTGCGTTTTTCTACTTCTGCTGTAAAATCAATTGTTGTCATTTCTTTCTTCTTTCTATCTTTTCTCGATGATTTCATCTACTGGCAAGCGGTAGCTTGGTTCCAATTTTTCGTCTGTATAACCCACTGTAATCAAGAGTTCTGGGCGGAAACGGTCTTCAATTTCCAAAACCTCATTGACTTTTGATTTGTCAAATCCAAGGATCAAATTTGATCCGATTCCTTGGTCTGTAAGAGCCAGAACCAAATTCATAGCAACCAAACCTGCATTGAGGGCTAGGTAGTCGCTGACTTGTTGTTCATTGTAACGGGCAAATTCAGCAGGCAAATTCTTCATAAAATATTGAAGTTGCTCTTCTGAGAAATTGTTAGCACCACCAACTCGGGCAATCTTACGAGCACGTTTAGCCAAATCTGTGTCTGTAAACAAGGCAATAGTTACAGGCGCTGATGATACCTGTTCAAAGTTTGAACCGTAAGCCAATTTTGCTAGTTCGGCATTTTTCTCACGTACCACTACAAATTTCCAAGGCTGGCTGTTGTGGGCACTTGGGGCCAAGGTTGCAATTTCGATAGCCGTACGCACATCTTTTGGATCAACTGGCTTATCAGTAAACTGCTTAGTCGCATGACGTTTTTTGTTTAATTCAAGAAATTTCATAATCGATTTCCTTTTCTAATTCTACTGCTTCCATTCTACCATAATTTGAAAGAGCTTGCAGGGATTTTTCATGATTAAGATTTTTTATTACAGCCATAAAAAATATATATTAGTTCATCAGGAAAGTTTCTGATAAACTAGCAAGTACTTTAGATTTGAATGGAGACATTATGAAAAAATTTAGCCTTTTACTACTCATCTTCCCATTTTTAGTTGCCTGTGGAAATCAAGCCACACCCAAAGAGACAGGCACTCAAAAGACAATCGTCGTTGCTACAGCTGGTGATGTGCCACCATTTGACTACGAAGATAAAGGCAATCTGACAGGCTTCGATATCGAAGTTCTAAAGGCAGTGGATGAAAAACTCAGCGACTACGAGATTCAATTTCAAAGAACTGCCTGGGAGAGTATCTTTCCAGGACTTGATTCTGGTCACTATCAAGCAGCAGCTAATAACTTGAGTTACACAAAAGAGCGTGCTGAAAAATACCTTTACTCACTTCCCATTTCAAACAATCCCCTCGTCCTCGTCAGCAACAAGAAAAATCCTTTGACTTCTCTTGACCAAATCGCTGGCAAAACAACTCAAGAGGATACCGGAACTTCAAACGCTCAATTCATCAATAACTGGAATCAAAAACACACTGATAATCCTGCTACTATCGATTTTTCTGGTGAAGATATCGGCAAACGAATCCTAGACCTTGCTAACGGAGAGTTTGATTTCCTAGTCTTTGACAAGGTATCCGTCCAAAAGATTATCAAGGACCGTGGCTTAGACCTCTCAGTCGTTGATTTACCTTCTGCCGATAGCCCCAGCAACTATATCATTTTCTCAAGCGACCAGAAAGAGTTTAAAGAGCAATTTGATAAAGCACTCAAAGAACTCTATCAAGATGGAACACTTGAAAAACTCAGCAATACCTATCTAGGTGGTTCTTATCTCCCAGATAAATCTCAATTACAATAATACTCTTCGAAAATCTCTTCAAACCACGTCAGCTTCGCCTTGCCGTACTCAAGTAATGCCTACAGCTTGCTTCCTAGTTTGCTCTTTGATTTTCATTGAGTATAAGATATATTAAAAGCGATTGGGCCAGCCAATCGCTTTTTTAGTTTGCATTGGTTATTTTAGGAAACTCTTACAAAAAATCAAAAAAATTCTTCACATCCTCTATATACCCATGCTTTTCTATTAAGCTTGCTAATAATTCCAGATTGTGTCCCTGATAGTTATCTTCACGACGTAATTCTTCATACATTTCGATAAAGGGAAGCCCCTTGGACTTGGCCAATTCTAACTCAGCCTCGTAATCATAAGCAACTTTACGAAATTGTATATTGACCAATTCCCCATCTTCAACCTCTATCACGGCATACTGGGCACGGTGATTTTTTAACGCCTCCCAATTAAAATAGGGCATACCAATCGAACCTGGATTGATAATTTGTTGCCCTTGACTGCCATAACGAAGCAACTGCTTGTGAACATGACCATAGACTGCCACGTCCGTTTCCTCATCTAGTAGTTGGTCAAATTTCTCTGTATCATTCTCAACTAGCAAGTCACCACCATAGTTCTTATTTGGCAAATTATGAGAGATAGAAAAGCGCAAGCCGTCAATTTCTTTCTTTTCAAGCAAAGGCAAGTTTCGTAACCAGACAATCGTTGTAGAATCCATTCGCTCCATCAAAAACTGGGTCAATCGCATGAGCTGGACTTCCTGTGGGTCTTCTAAGCCATATTGCACATCTAAAGCCTCAAGGACACAATCATCCCAATTGCCTCGAACACTTGCCGTGATAGGAAGATCCTTTAGCAGGGTTACCAAGTCATTTGCACCTGGACCAGGAAGAAAAATATCTCCCAGAAGCCAGTATTCACTGACTCCTTGATTTTTAGCATCTGTAATCACTGCTTCTAAGGCCGTCGCATTGCCATGAATATCTGATAAAATTGCGATTTTATGGTTCATGATGGTCTCCTTCTGTTTGATAATCTACTCTTTCTTCCGCCACTTGAGCCAATTCCTCTTCTTCCTGCGGGTTCAACTTGTTTTGCACAGCCTCTGCAACAGCTCTAGGCACACCGACTTCGACAATCTCATCCACACTTGCTTCCTTGATTTTAGTTAGAGACTTGAAATGCTTCATGAGATTTTGCTTGCGTTTAGGTCCCAGGCCGTCAATGCCATCCAATTGTGATGAAAAGGAATTTTTGGAGCGCAGTTGGCGGTGGAAAGTAATGGCAAAGCGGTGGACCTCATCTTGAATGCGTTGGAGGAGGAAAAATTCCTGAGAATTGCGAGACAACTCCACCACCTCAAGCGGATCTCCAAAGAGCAATTCATGGGTTTGGTGCTTATCATTCTTTTGCAAACCTGCAATGGGGATATCCAAGCCTAGCTCCTCTTGGATGACTTGCTTGGCGATATTGACTTGACCTTGTCCCCCATCAATCACAATCAAATCTGGCGGAGTCAAACCGTCACGCTGTACTCGACCATAGCGTCTGCGAATGACTTCTCTCATACTGGCATAGTCGTCTGGCCCAACGACAGTCTTGATTTTATACTTACGATAATCCTTCTTACTTGGTTTGCCGTTGACAAAGACCACCATGGCTGAAACAGGACTGGTCCCCATGATGTTGGAGTTATCGAAAGATTCGATACGAACTGGGGTTGGAATTTGAAGCAAGCGTCCTAGATTTTCAATAGCCCCTTGGGTCTTTTCGACAGATTTCTCTAGCAGATTGAACTTCTGCTCTAGACTGACTCGAGCATTCTTTATAGCCAAATTGACCAGTTGCTTTTTCTCTCCACGCTGAGGCTTAAGAATCTTGGTGTCTACCAAAGCCTTGACAGCTTCTTCGTCAATATCCTGCGGAATCAGCACCTCATTAGGAACTAGATGAGATTTTTCTTGATAAAATTGTCCTACATAGGTCAAGAAATCCTCATCCGGATCATTATAATAGGGAAAAAGATTGACATCGCGCTCAATGAGCTTGCCCTGACGGACAAAGAAAACCTGGACACACATCCATCCCTTGGCCACATAGTAGCCAAAGACATCACGGTTTTGGAGATCCTTGGCCATGACCCGTTGCTTGGTTCGAAGCGTTCCAATGGCCTGAATCAGGTCACGGTATTCCGCTGCACGTTCAAACTCCATACTTTGTGCTGCGGATGCCATCTTGCCCTTGAGGTCATCGATGATTTTGTCATCCTGTCCTTTTAAGAAGTCAGAAACCTCCTGAGCCATAGACTTGAAGTAGGCCTCATCCTTCTTACAGATAGTGTGGGCCATACATTGACCGATATGGTAGTAAAAACAAACCTTAGACGGTGGATTCGTACACTTTCTAAAAGGGAAAATTCGATCCAGCAGCCGCTTGATTTCATTGGCTGCCCCCACATCTGGGTAAGGTCCAAAGTAGAGACCGCCGTCCTTCTTGACCTGACGGGTGATAATTAAACGAGGATAGCGCTCATTGGTGATTTTGATGAAGGGATAGGACTTGTCATCCTTGAGCATGATATTGTATTTAGGCTTATTTTCCTTGATAAGATTGATTTCTAGGAGAAGTGCCTCAATATTGGACTCCGTAACGATAAATTCAAAATCTACAATTTCAGACACCAAGGCCTCTGTTTTGGTATCATGACTTCCACGGAAATAAGACCTCACGCGGTTACGCAGATTTTTAGCCTTTCCCACATAGATAATGGTGCCGTTTTTATCCTTGTGAATGTAGCAACCTGGGCTGGTCGGCAAGAGCTCTAGTTTTGATTTAATCAAGTTATTCATAGTTCCATTATAGCAAAAAAGTAGGGAAAGATTGTTCCCTACTCACTAGTCTCATATATTTTTCGAAGGTTTGCAACATCCACTTCCTGAATACCATAAAAGGAACCCGCAGGTTGCATGACAGACTTTTCATCTGTATGGTCCAAGCCAATCGCATGCCCCAACTCATGTTCTGCCGTATGGACAATGCGCTCATAGGAATAGCCATAGTCTGGATTGGACAGATAATAGTGATTCAACCGCACCGTGACAGACAAGAATTGCCCCGTCAAGAGATTGGTCTGACTTTCCGCTTCTCCTGCCACAGGAGTACCTCCGTCATTCATCTCCGTAGCCAAGATATCTGCCTTGCTGGACTCAGTCACAAGTTCAAAATGAAAGGCACCAGTTTGATTCCAGTTCTGAATTGCTTCTAAATATGCCTCTTGAAAGCGTGAATCCATCTGCGGATCCAAGTAAATACGAGCAGAAGCCTGTGGCCATCTTCCTTCAGAATGCTGGTGGCTATCTGTCTGGTTCAACTTAGGCAGTTGCCCTGTTCTTTCCCATTGGTCGATACTTTGTTGACCAATTTTTACTGACCGTTCTGCTTGCTTCAGCGCCCCTTGAAAATCCCCGTTCAGATACCAGAGAAATCCAAAAGCAAGAGTACATAAAAGCAAAACAATCCAAACCAGACGCCAAAACAAACGCCAAATAAAATAAAAGAAAGCCCCTATCAAACGAAAAAGCCAACGCATATCTCTCCACCTTTCTAGCAAATAAAGTCTATTTTACTAAAACAAGCTGAAAGAAAGCTAAATACTGGCTTTTTCATCTTAACGTCCTACTATTTTTTTGAATAACTGAATAGCTTTGTATTTTAAAGGCGATGGATGATAACGGAAAGTTCCTGCTTTACGTACAATATAGCCATTAAAATTTTGTTTAAAACGCAAAACACCATCACTACCATCAAAAATCCCTTGAATGCCTAGGAAGTTGTATTTAGGTATTCCACGTTTTATGCTTTCCAACATAACATATTTTTGAAGCAGTGCAGGGGCATAAAACTTATTAAACTCAGTGTAAGAACCACTAAAGAGATAAGTCGTTTCCTGAGGCATATAAACAAATAAACTCCCGGCTAAAACAATATCTTCTTCTCCATATTTTTCAATCAAGTCTCGCGCTTCTGCTTTTCGAACTTCAAACGTTTCAAATTGACTAGAATATTCTCTCAGTTGATTTTGTTTTTTCTCAGAATGAGGATTTTTACTCAAATCAAGTCGCAACTTGTCCAAGATTTCTTCTAGTTTACTTTGTTCACCTTGCAATTTGCTCATATAGTCCGAAAAATTCAAGGTTGCTATGAGAAACTCCGCTTGTTCTCCAAATGAATCATAAAAGTGCTCATAATATTCTAAACTTTTATCACTGTATTCTCTACGTTCAGAGGTTTCTTTTGTTATATTCTTAAAAATCGATAGTTCTTCACGTTGTAACTTTTTCAACCGAATGCCAAACGTTTCAGCCTTTTTCACCAAGGGTTTACCCTTTTTACTAAAACTTTTAAGCAAATTCTTTTCAGTTAATTCAGTCAAATCTTTATAGTATAACCAATCTGGTTCTCCACCTGGATAACCTCTTGTCAAGCCATCAAATTGATAACCTAAATCAGTTAAACCTTGAATGATACTTTTTTTCTCAGTATCTATTGGATTACCTTCACTATCAAAAGTTTGATAAGTTTCATAAGGTTTTACAAGCAACTCTAATACACCATTTTGCTTGGCATATTCTTTTAACTCCGCATAAAAAACTGGAAGAGCATCTTGTTGGGTATAAATCGGCCCCGAATTGATCTCCATATGCAGACCACCCAGCATGGGCAAGCTATAAACCAGAGCTGCAACTTGAATTTCTCCTTCTTGTTTCAAAGCTAGATAAACAATTCGAGCCCCTCTTTTTTCTAACAAGTCCCCCATCTGAACAGATTGCATAAAGGAACGAGAAGAAACCTGATCAGAATAAGCCTGAAACTCTTCTTTCGTGAGTGTAATTAGTGCCATATACTTACTTTCTATGTTTTTTTCTTAATGTTTTACGGAAATCAAGAGCAAGTCTTAACAGAGGATAGAGAGGATGGGTAGGCATTGTAAATTCTCCCAAATATTCTTCAATCGTTGGATTAAATTTTTCCTTAAAATGATAAAGTCCACCATTGAGAGAGTTTTCAACACCACCTAAATTTTGCCACAACATACCTCGCTCAAAGGCATAGCGAGCCGTTTCATACCAAGTTAAAATTGGTGCATTGTAACGTTTAAAATCATCATCCATACCAGCATATAGATTGACAGAGGTATTACCAAATTCCAAACTCAAAGTAGCCGCTAAGGGAATGTTTGATTTTCCCATATTCATATATCCCTGCAAGAAATCTATTTCCTCTACCAAACGCTCTTTTTCCTTCTTCTGTGCCTCTACTTTTGAAGTTCGAGTCGACTTAGTAATCGCCTCTTCCAACGCTTTGTTTTTAGCTAACTGTTCTTCTAATTCTCTTAAACGCTTAGAAACATCCAAACTCGTTAGCGTGATATAAGAATCTTCTTTGAAGTTATCTAATAATTTTTTATAATAGGCTTCGTTTCTTAAATGAATCTCTTTTCGCTTCTCAGTTTTTTTCATCAACTCCGAAAATGAATCTAATAGTTCCAGTCCACCATATTGAATCTCAAGCCCTTTGTTTCGTGCTGTTCGGATAGCTTGCCTCGTTGATTTAGAAAGTTTATCTTCTTCAAAATTTTCCTTGTATATTTTCGCCTGAATACGAGGCTGAATGGTGTCATCCATCTCGGTTGTCCGCCCAGACCATTTCACTCCTAATTGCCCTAAAATCTCAACAATAGCAAGATTTTCAGGATATTCTATCTTATCTTGATTGACCAAATATTGAGATAGACAAATACTTGGATCGAAAGTCACAAAAACCGCTCTCTTACTGCGAGCATAAGACTTAATAGACTGCAGGACAAACTTTAAAAGTTCTATATCCCTGTAATCCAATATAGGTCCTCTTGGAATATAAAACATTTTATAGCCTAAAGGCAGAGATTTTATGAGAATACTAGCCACAGCCAGTAACTTCCCCTCTTCATAGACACCAAATTTCTCATGATTCCAATCAGATTTCACTTTTTCCCAAGCACTGCTTTGTAATACATTAGCTAATTCATGTTCTTTGACAAACTGATCATATTCTAATGTGGGAATGCCAATTTGATAACGGTACATTTCCTACTCTCTTTCCTCCAGTATCTTATTACTATTCTACTACTTTCGTTTGAAAAGTCTAGTGAAAACAGACTTCCATCATTGTTTTAAAGCCAAGAATAACTATAAATAGTGGTTCATTTATAAAAAACTAAATCAATCTCTCTTCTAATTTGAAATCAATTGGTAGGGTTGCTAAAAAACGTTCCAATTGTTTTTCCCAATAATACCACTCGTGAGTTCCAGCACTATGGCTATAGGTCACATCAAAACCTAGTTTTTTGAGATTTTTCACTGCTAGATTATTGGCTTCGTACAAGAAATCCTGTTCGCCACACCAAGCCCACAGCTTGGTCTTTTTATCCGATTTTTTAGCCAGACTTTCAAGAGAATAGGGACTAGCTGTCCAATCTTTAATCTCCCCAAACACACCTCTCCAATAAGCAGGTGTTCCCAGATTTTGACTCTCAGGAGAAAACTCTTGAAAGCTAAGGGCACCTGAAAAACTAGCTGCGTGAGAAAAACGATTTGTTGCAAGAGCCAGTTTGAAACAGCCGTAACCTCCCATAGAGAGGCCAGCGATAAAGGTCTTTTCACGCTTGCTGGTCATGTTAGGGAAGAAACGTTTTAGAACCTGTGGTAATTCCTCTGCTAGAGCTGTGTAATAGTCAAAACCATACTGGGTATTGGTGTACCAACCGTTGCTGGTATTGGGCATGACGACTATGAGATTAGTCCCCCGAAGCAAGCGTTCTACATTGGTCCGCTTGAGCCAACTATTATGATTACCAGACATCCCGTGCAAGAGGTACAAGACTGGAATGTCTTTACAATCTGGTTCTTCTACTCGATTGGCATCAGGATAGAGGACATTCACTCCCCACTCCATATCCAAAACTTGTGAGTAATACTCGATTTTCATTACTGCCATGATTTGCTCCTTCTATTTTCCGATAAGAAAAAGCCAAAACTCGGCTTTCTCTCTGTTTATTTCAAAGATTATTTCGCTTCCATCACCACTGGTAAAATAGCTGGACGACGTTTGGTTTGGTCAAAGAGATACTTGGTCAGATTATCACGAACCTTCCCTTTAAGATCTGCCCAATCAAAGTCATCTCCTTGCAGATAGTTTTCTACCGTTTGGTTAATCAATTCTGAACTTTCACGGAGAATATCGCGACTCTTCTTGAGATAAACAAATCCACGCGTGTGAACACGAGCCTTGGCCACAATTTTCTTCTCACGACGGTTAACGGTAATTGCGACGATGAAAATACCATCCTCTGACAAGACCTTACGGTCACGAAGAACCACATTTCCAACATCACCAATGGCATTCCCGTCAATCAAGACATCCCCTGCCGAAACCGCTCCAGCTGGGACAAAGTCCCCATTCTCATAAGCCATGCTTGTTCCCTTTTTAGGGATGAAAATGCGTTCTGGCAGCATCCCGACGGCCATAGCGGCCTTAGCATGGGCATCCAACTCACGGTATTCCCCTTGAATTGGAAAGAGATACTTGGGTTGCAAGAGATTAATCATCAGCTGCAAATCACGCGCATTTCCATGCCCTGACACACGCAAGCTTTGAGTGATCAGTTTGACAACTCCGCCAGCTTGGTAAATCATATTTTCCACACGCGCCATGACTGCTTCTTTAGCGATAGACGGAGTGGTTACGATATAGACCAAATCACCGTCCTTGATTTCCACATAACGGTGGCGACCAATCGACATCTTGCGAAGACCATTGATAGGCTCACCCATACGACCTGTCTCAAGGATAATCAACTCATGGTCTTCAAAGCGAGACATATCTTTTGGTTTAATCAAAAGACTTTCGTTAGCTAGAGACAATTTCTTGAGGCGAATAGCAGTACGGACAATATTTTCAATATCAAATCCTGTCAAGACCACACGGCGGCCTGTTGCATCCGCAGCGTCAAACACCTGCTGGATACGAGAGAGATTGCTGGCTACTGCTGCAACAATGATACGACCATCCCAGTCCGAAATGGTTTGAGTGATCTCGTCCCCAACTTCACTTTCGCTAGCCACTTGGATATTGCTATCCGCATTGGCTGAATCGCTAAGAAGAGCTAGAACTCCATCACGACCGATTTCTGCCAAACGAGCAAAGTCTGTCGCATAGGATTCACTAGCTGTCTGGTCAAATTTGAAGTCACCTGTATAAACGATGCTACCTTCAGCTGTCTTCAAGACAACACCCAGACTTTCTGGGATAGAGTGGGTCGTACGGAAGAAGGACACCACAGTCCCTCCAAAATCTATCTCCGTATCCTCATCGATGACATGGAAATCATTGAATTTCTTAACTGTATCATTTCCTTTGACAAAGAGTTTGGCCAACTCAATGGTCAGCTCAGAGCCAAATACAGGTACCTTGGCTTCAGCCAAGAGATAAGGCAGAGCACCAATGGCATCCGCATGGCCGTGGGTCAAGAAGACCCCAGCAATACGGTCGCTATTTTCAAAAAGGTAGTCCATATTTGGAATAACTACGTCCACCCCTAGTTGTTCATTTTCAGGGTATTTCAGACCTGCATCCAAAACGAAAATAGATCCATCGATTTCAGCGATATACATATTTTTCCCGTTTTCACGTACACCACCAAGTGTTGTTAAACTGATATTACTCATTTTTCCTCCGAAAGCTTAATTTATCTTGATTATAGGGTTACTTACCCTTTTATTCTAAAAGCACTATTACTTTTAGCCGAATCTTTTCCTACCATTATACCATTTTTTTGATGATTTTCAAAATGAAGATTTGTTTTTAAAAAAGAGCTGGTTTCCCAACTCTTTCCTATCTGCTATTCTTTTTCCATTAAAAAGTCATAAATTTCTTGCACGGTACCCAGCGCCATCATTTCTTGGTCTTTAACGGTTTGTTTGAGATTTTGGTAAATCTGACTTTCTCCGATCTCTCGCTTCGGTGCCTCTTTATTCACTGTCATGACACCATCTTTGATGGTCACAAAGCCTAGTTCTTCAAATACTTGAATCATCTTGACCAGCAAGATTTGTTGAATATTGAGATAAGCCGCCAAATCCTTCAGTTTGTAGCGAATATCAAACTCTGGGAACTTGTAGATGGTCTTGTACAATTTGGCAAACTGCTCTCTAGTCCCATAGCCTGTCAGATAGTAGGCCTTGTCAATATCATTTTTGAAATAGACAACAGAGAAATTCTGTTCCTGAAAAATGGTCTTCAGCTGAGTAATATCCTCAGGAACGTTTTTTACGATAACAGCTTCACTATCCGCCAGATTCGGCAATTCTCCAGCAAAATCCAAGACCGGAACTCCTTCTGGCAAGACTGCATTCTTCCCACGGATGTTAAAGAGTTGAACACCCTCTACACGCGCATCCACCATCATCAACTGGAGGGCAGTTTGACCATTCCATTGGTTGACAGACAATTTAACTGCCAACTCTAGATTCTTGGTTTGGGCAAATTCTGTTGCCAATCTGCCTTGACCGAAGGCTACCACTTCAAAACTCGCCTCACCTTTGGAAATTTTCAACTTGAGATGGGCATTGCCTGCCCCCATAGTACGGGCACTTTCGACCTGAAAATCCTTGATATAAAAGACAGGTTTCTGATTGTTCATTCCAAAGGGAGCTAAACGTTCAAAACTTTTGACCGTTTCCAAGCTAAGTGTCTCCAAGTCTAGCTCTTCATCTAAGTTTAACTTGTTCTTGCCAGCAGCATCTGTACCTTTTTCACGGACATAATCTTCCAAAACCTGAGATAAATCTGAGAGTTTCTCCACTTCCAGCGTCATTCCTGCTGCGCCAGCATGGCCACCAAAGGCTATGAAGAGGTCTCTATGAGGATCCAGAGCCTCAAAAATATCGACCGCTTCCACGCTACGAGCACTACCCTTGGCACGACCGTCCTCTATATTGAGAACGATGACTGTCTGCCCTAGTTCTTCCAACAAACGACCAGCCACGATACCTAGAACCCCAGGATTCCAGCCTTCCTTGGCCAAGACCTGGACCTTCTTCTCAGGATCCACCATGGTCTTAGCTTCTTCATAGATAGACTGGACGATTTCCTTGCGCTCTTCGTTTTTCTGATGAATCATAAGGGCAATCTCATGCGCCTCCTCGTCGTCAAATCCAGTCAGCAAATCAATGGCAGGATTAGGATCATCCAAGCGACCCAAGGCATTCAAACGAGGGGCAATCTGGAAACCAACTGTCTCTTCTGTCACTTCATTGGCAGCAATCCCAGCCATATCCATCATTTCTTGTAGACCAATGCGCTGAGTGTGTCCCAACATTTCCAACCCATACTGAACCAAGATACGGTTCTCATCTGTCAAACTCACCATATCAGCAATGGTACCAATAGCAACCAAATCAAGCAATTCCACTTGTACTTCTTCCAAAAGTGCACAAGCCAACTTGAAAGCAACTCCACAACCAGCCAAATATTTAAAAGGATAATCCGCATCAGGGTGTTCAGGGTGAACGATGGCATAGGCATCAGGCAGGGTTTCAGGCATAGAATGATGGTCGGTCACAATGACATCTACTCCCATAGACTGGGCCAATTCAATAGCCTCATGACCAGCAACCCCATTGTCAACCGTCACAATCAAGGAAATTCCTTCTTGCTCGATAAAGTATTTATAGACACTAGCATTTGGACCATAGCCATCAGTAAAACGATTGGGCAAGTAAACACGGCACTCAGCGCCAAGCTGTTCCAAACTTTCCTTCACAATAGAAGCCGAAGTCATTCCATCCGCATCGTAATCTCCATAAATGAGAATATTTTCCCCTTCTTCAATGGCCTGACGAATCCGTTCCACTGCCTTATCCATATCATGGAGTAGATAAGGATCGTGCAAGTCCTCCAAGGAAGGTTCTAAAAACTTCTTCAGACTTTCTTGGTCCTGAATTCCTCTTTCAAATAATAACCGAGCCACCTCAGGACCCAGTCCAGCCTTCTTGGCTATCTTTGTAAAATCCGCATCTTCTACCTGCGGGGCAAACTGCCATTCATAAGTAGGTGTTATCAAAAAGACATCCACTCTTTCTAAGAATTCTATTGCTTCATTATAACATGATTTAGACGTTTTCTCTATCCAGATTGCTTTTTTATAAAATTTTAGTGAATTTTTTCAGATATGATTTGACAAGGCAATTCTTTTGGTGTAGAATCGTGTTATAAAATCTAACACAAAGGAGATTCCTTATG
Source organism: Streptococcus mitis (assembly GCA_018364455.1). Lineage (GTDB taxonomy): Bacteria > Bacillota > Bacilli > Lactobacillales > Streptococcaceae > Streptococcus > Streptococcus mitis_BR. The sequence goes on from JAGZLW010000007.1 coordinate 55,585, forward strand.
GCTTTAGTAGAATTTGAACACGTCGAAAAATATTACGGAGACTACCACGCACTCCGCGACATCAATCTCCGTTTTGAAAAAGGACAAGTCGTTGTCCTACTCGGACCATCTGGTTCTGGTAAGTCCACTCTTATCCGCACCATCAATGGTTTGGAGGCTGTTGACAAGGGAAGTCTCCTAGTAAATGGTCACCAAGTTGCTGGTGCCAGCCAGAAAGATTTGGTACCTCTTCGCAAGGAAGTAGGCATGGTTTTCCAACATTTTAACCTCTATCCGCATAAAACAGTGTTAGAAAACGTAACACTAGCACCCATAAAAGTTCTAGGAATTGATAAAAAAGAAGCTGAAAAAACAGCCCAAAAATATCTGGAATTTGTAAATATGTGGGACAAGAAAGATTCTTATCCAGCCATGCTATCTGGTGGACAAAAACAACGGATTGCCATCGCACGTGGACTCGCTATGCATCCTGAACTCCTTCTCTTTGATGAGCCAACATCTGCTCTTGACCCTGAAACCATCGGCGATGTTCTAGCAGTTATGCAAAAATTGGCCCACGATGGTATGAATATGATTGTCGTGACCCATGAAATGGGCTTCGCCCGTGAAGTTGCTGACCGCATTATCTTTATGGCTGATGGAGAAGTTTTGGTGGATACGACAGATGTCGATGACTTTTTCGACAATCCAAGCGAACCTCGTGCCCAACAATTCCTCAGCAAAATCATCAACCACGAAAGTGACAAAGTCAAATAAGGAGGCGCCTATGAAAAAGAAATTCTTTTTATCCGCATTATTGATTAGCCTTTTCGGCCTTGCTGCTACAAAACCAGTACAGGCTGATACCAGTGTCGCAGATATTCAAAAAAGAGGCGAGCTAGTTGTCGGTGTCAAACAAGACGTTCCCAATTTCGGTTACAAGGATCCCAAGACAGGGACCTTTTCTGGTATCGAAACTGACCTGGCCAAGATGGTAGCTGATGAGCTCAAGGTCAAGGTTCGTTATGTGCCTGTTACAGCGCAAACTCGTGGACCGCTCCTAGACAATGAACAGGTCGATATGGATATCGCAACCTTCACCATTACAGACGAACGCAAAAAACTCTACAACTTTACCAGTCCCTACTACACGGACGCATCTGGATTTTTGGTCAATAAATCTGCCAAAATCAAAAAGATTGAGGACCTAAACGGCAAAACCATCGGAGTCGCCCAAGGTTCCATCACCCAACGCCTGATTACTGAACTGGGTAAAAAGAAAGGTCTGAAGTTTAAATTCGTCGAACTTGGTTCCTACCCAGAATTGATTACTTCCCTGCACGCTCATCGTATCGATGCCTTTTCCGTTGACCGCTCGATTCTGTCTGGCTACATCAGCAAACGCACAGTACTACTAGATGATAGTTTCAAGCCATCTGACTACGGTATCGTTACCAAGAAATCAAATACCGAGCTCAACGACTATCTTGATAACTTGGTTACTAAATGGAGCAAGGATGGTAGTTTGCAGAAACTTTATGACCGTTACAAGCTCAAACCATCTAGCCATACCGCAGATTAAGGAGGATACCCTATGACAGATTTATCATCTTGGACTGCCTATTTTCAGGATTTTGGACAATTTTTCAATGGTTTCCTCTTCACTCTTGCCCTAGCGATTGGATCCTTTATCCTAGCCATGGTTTTGGGTATCTTCTTCGGAGCCATGTCGACCAGTAAACGTCCAATTTTGAGAATTTTGGCTCGTATCTTTGTCGAATTTTACCAAAATACTCCCCTCTTGGTGCAGTTTGTTATCGTTTTTTATGGCCTACCTCTTATCAGTGATCACACCATCATGATTCCGATTTATTGGACAGCTGTACTCTGCGTAGGACTCTATCACGGCGCCTATATCGCTGAGGTGATTCGCTCAGGTATTCAGTCTATTCCTAGCGGTCAGATGGAAGCCGCCTTGTCTCAAGGTTTTACCTATATCAGCGCCATGCGCTTGATTATCTTACCTCAGGCTTTCCGTATCATCCTCCCTCCTTTGACCAACCAAATCGTCAACCTCATCAAGAATACCTCCACAGTCGCTATCATTTCTGGTGTAGACTTGATGTTTGTGACCAAGTCTTGGTCGGCTCTTAACGGAAACTATATCCCAGCCTTTCTAGGAGCTGCCCTTCTCTACTTTTCTCTTTGCTTTCCTGTTGCCCAGTTTGGTCGCAAGATGGAGCAAGCAAACAAAAAAGCCTATTCACTTTAGGAGGTTACTATGGAATCCATTTTAGAAGTTTTGACCCCAGATAACCTAGTCTTTATCTTTAAAGGATTTGGCTTGACCCTCTATATTTCTCTGATTGCCATCGTCCTCTCTACCCTTATCGGTACAGTGCTAGCCGTCATGAGAAATGGGAAAAATCCTGTCTTACGTATCATCTCCAGTATTTACATCGAGTTTGTGCGTAACGTTCCCAACCTCCTCTGGATTTTCACTATCTTTTTGGTGTTCAAAATGAAATCCACACCAGCAGGAATCACTGCCTTTACTCTCTTTACCTCAGCAGCCTTAGCTGAGATTATCCGTGGTGGCCTCAATGCCGTGGACAAGGGGCAGTACGAAGCAGGAATGTCACAAGGATTTACATCAGCCCAAATCCTCTACCACATCATTCTCCCACAAGCTATTCGCAAAATGCTGCCAGCTATCATTTCCCAGTTTGTAACCGTGATTAAGGATACCAGTCTTCTCTACTCTGTTATCGCCCTACAAGAACTCTTTGGAGCCAGCCAAATTCTCATGGGCCGTTATTTCGAACCAGAGCAGGTCTTCAGTCTGTACATCCTGATTGCCCTCATCTACTTCAGCTTCAACCTAGCCATTTCTAGCCTGTCTCATATTCTAGCAAAACGTTGGCAACAAGCTGCAGAATAATAAATTAGCTCTCCAGTTCAATTGGAGAGTTTTTTTCTACTCAATCTCCAAAAAATACTGCCAGATTTCTCTAGCAGTGTTTTGAGTTTCATTTATCTTAGTAAACTGTTTTTTCAGTTTCTACGTCGAAGAAGTGTGCTTTGTTCAAGTCAAATCCAAGTTCAACTGTTGCACCTGTTTGCAAGTAGTCACGAGCATCAACTTTGGCAACAAATTCATCTTTACCAACTTGGCAGTAAAGGTGAGATTCTGAACCAAGCAATTCTGATACAGAGATAGTTGCTTTGACAACTGATTCTGGGAATGTTTCAAGGAAAGCAGGTTCTGCATTCACGTCTTCTGGACGGATACCGAAGATCAATTCTTTACCTTCGTAGCCTTTTTCACGAAGAACTTTCAATGCTCCTTCTGGAACTTTCAAACGGAAACCGTCAGAAACAATTTCGCTACCAACCAATTGCACGTTGATGAAGTTCATAGCTGGGCTTCCGATGAATCCTGCTACGAATTTGTTAACTGGGTTTTTGTAAACTTCTTGAGGAGTACCGATTTGTTCCACACGTCCGATAGTACCTGTACCAGCAGGGTTCTTAGTTGCTGACATGATAACGATACGGTCTGCAAGTGTCATCGCTTCTGTTTGGTCGTGAGTTACGTAGATAGTTGTAGCTCCGATACGACGGTGGATTTT
>JAGZLW010000008.1 GCA_018364455.1 Streptococcus mitis
AAGGATTTTTATCGCTCTGAACATCAAAAAAGAAAGGACGAATTTTGTCCTTTCTCGAGCTTAGCTTTTCTTCAACCCACTACAGTTGACAAAGAGCCATTTTATTCTTATTTAATCTTGAAGAATTGAACAATTGCCACAATACCTTGATAAATAAAGACAAAGGCAATGGTGTAACTAATATAGAGACCGGTCATCAATGGGTGTCCCATCATGATTAAACCTGCTACGATTCCTAAAATCCCCATCCAAACTAGAGGGGTACCTACCGATTTATCCGTCTTACGAACCTTGAAACCAACGATAGTTTTTGTAATACCATTTGTCAAGGCCCATAAAGAAATGATAAATGGTACAAATGTTACCATTTCAATAAAGCTACCTGAGAACAAGGTAAGAGCGAGGATGAGGGTAACAATTCCTCCAAATAAATTCCAGCCATGCTTTTCTTCTGATTTGAAGTATTGTACAATCTCAGAAATCCCTTGAACTGCAAATACAAGTGCAAACCAGAAAGTCATGGAAGCCAAGCTAATAAGAGGATGTGCAAACATATTAAAACCTGCAAAAACTGCAAAAATACCCGCAATTAGTAACAACCATTTCCAAATTTTCGACATTATTTTTCTCCTTTTTTAGAGGAATCTTCCTCTAGTATTCCATAAATCATCATATCCAAAACCTGTGATAATTGATGTTCATATCCTGAAACCAAGTCAGGCAAACTGCTATCTGACGAAACAGTTAAATAATAGGAACGAAACATATCCTGAATCAATCGCAGATAGTCCATAGCTCGTTTCTCATCAATATGCTCTTTCAGTTTGGATTCTGATATAAGTTTTTGACAAACTTGTTCATTCAAGTCCAAAAAGATAGCTTTCTGTGGTGCAATGTCTGCTTCCAATTCTTCTGGTGTCGCAATCATTGCCTCAAAGAAAATGTGGCTATGTTCTGGGTATTGCTGATAAAATTGGTGACGTCTTTCCATATAATCAGCTAAGGAGGGCACTTGACCTTCCACCCCCAGAAACACTGCCAAAGCTTTCTCAAAACTCTCCTGAAAACAAGTTAGATAGAGGTCTGATTTCCCTGAAAAATTATGATACAAAACTCCTTTGGAAATACCATCCACTTTACAAAGTTCATTGATGACAAAACCTTGATAGCCTTTTGTAGCAAATTCAAACAAAGCAGCGGTAATGATTTTCTCTCTTCGTAGTCTTGTTTTTTCTTCTTTTCTCATGTATTTATCTCTACATTTTTTAATTGTAAACCGATTGGTCTGAAATGTCAAGCAACTTTCTCAAAAATTTAACAGTCTGCTGATTGTAGCCATCATAAACAGACTGGAATCCAGTCTCAAACATATAATATACACATTCTTCGCTAAATGTTTTCACGGATATTCAAGAGTATGATAAAGGCAGCTAGAAGAAATAGCAATAAAACAAAGCTAACTGCCAGAGTTCCAAAGCTAGTAGCAATGGTTACCAAAGCTATTGTAAATAAGCTAGGTAAAACAACTGTAATGGCACCGATAGAGGATTGAACTGCTCCCATTGACTCCTCAGGTATTTGTTTAAAAATGAGTTCCTGTAATCGAGGAGAGAGGATACCTGCGAAAAAGGCATCCAAGGCACTAAAGATAAGAATCCAGTCAAAACGAACTGCCACAAAGCCAACTAAAAGGAGTAATTGGATAATAAGCGAGGCATATAGGGCTAGTTTTATGGAGATTGTATTCTTCAGATAGCCACTCACAAGGCTTCCGACAATAAGGGCTGACAATTCAAGGGTGGATAACAAGGCAAGAGATTGACCTGTTTGTAAATTCAAAAAGGGCTGATTCCTCAAAAACAGAGTAGAAACAGGAACTGTAACATTTATCACTGCTTGACTAATAGAGATAATAAACAAAACCAATAGCACCTTATTCATATTCCATATCAATTTTGATGATTGGAGCAGATGCTGGCAAAAGGATTTTACAGAGAGTCCTTCTTGATAGCTAATCGTTTTTTCTACTTTCAAGAGGTCTGTTTTTATGAAAAGAATACCTAAAAATGCGATTAAAAAGGTCAGAGCATTCAGTAAGGAAATAGACTGGATAGATAGAATACCTAGTAAGACTCCTCCTAGAATATTACTGATTGTTTTCACTAAACTAACAGTTGACTGTTTAAATCCAATAGCTTCTGCCAGATGGTCTTGCCCAATAATTCTAATGAAAATCGGAGTGAGCATGGCGCCTGAAAAATAACTCAATGTGTCAGATAAGAGGTTAATCAGACAAATAAATGCTACTATCAACAAGGAGAAAGACTGCCCTGAAAGCGATAGGGACACTATAGAGTAAAGCAAAAATTTTGCAAAACTAATAATTGTATATTTTAGGACACGATGATGTTGAAAATCCGCCAAAACTCCCAGAAAGATTTGTAGAACTTGGGGAAGGGTTTCTGAAATCGTGATAAGTAAAATCGCCAAAGGGGCAAAAGAGGCATCTGCCACATAATTCAGGAAGGCCAGATAAAAAATCGTATCCCCAAGCGTTGAAATCCACTGGTTGATAGTTAATTGCCTAAAATCTCTATTTTGAAGAAATACTTTCATTACAACTCCTTTTTAAATTCAAATGGGAATCTTTCCCCAAGAATAGACCGCGATACTACTAACAACCAAAATTACAGTAACATCAAAAGCTGACCAATACCATTGTAGACTATATGCAGTCCAATAGGCCAATAAATTGACTTTGTCATTCTAAATAAGACTGCAAATATAAGACCTCCACCCATATAGAAGACAAAGTCTGTCAATACCCAACCATGATTACTAATATGCAATATTCCAAACAAAGCAGCAGAACCAAGTACATCCAGTCCCCATTTCTTCCCTTTTTCCAGAGCAGTCATCACTAATCCACGATAAATCATGTCTTCAAAAATGGGACCTGCAATCACAGGATAAAAAAAATACATCAAAAATGCCGTAGCTCCTGTAAAAGTAGGAGCAGCATGTTGATAAGAAATTTCATTGCGAGTAGGTGGGAAAAGAAAAAAGGTGACAAAATTCCAAACAACAAAAGCAAGCAGAGCTAGGAAGGAATAGAAAAGATAAGATTTTTTAAACTTTCTACTGTTGATTTTCTGCCATTTACCTGACCAAATCATAGCAATAAGTGCAAATAGAACCACAAGAAAGTGCAACATCATATCTGATAAATAATAGCCAAAGTTAGATAGACCAATAACAAGGTCGCTGCGTAAAACTAGACTACTGAACTTCTGGTCAGCAATGATAAGCAGAACAACTACAATAAAATAGTATTTAGAAATTATCTTTTTCATATTTCATCTTTCTAATATCCAAACACCAATAAGCTCACGATAATTAAAAAGGTATTCCACAAGATGTGAAGTGTCATTGACCAATAAATTGAACGTGTATAACGAAAAAGAATACAGAGTAGCAGACCTGCTCCTGCATAAACGATGAAGTCTGTTAACACCCATCCATATTGTAAAACATGGATGAGACTAAAGAGTGCGGAAGAAATAATGGCATCAATATAGTATTTTTTAAATTTAGATAGGGCTGTCATCAGAAGGCCACGGAAAACTAACTCCTCAACTATCGGAGCAATAAGACTGCCATAGAGAATACGTGTCACAAAATAACTAATTCCCGTCAAATTGGCTACAGCTTCTTTTATAGCACTACTATTTTGTGTGCTGGGAAAGATCCTAGTCGTTATATTTACCCACAAAAACATCAATATAAAGGAAAGAAAGAAGATACCCAGATAGGACCAACGAAACTGAAATCGACCGTAATCTTTCCAACGTTGACTCTTAACAAGAAGCACAGTACTAGCAATTCCTTCAATTACTATCAATAAAATTTGAATCCCATAAAATCCAAAATCTGATAATTGATCCACAAACTCTAATCTCACTACTAAACTAAAAATCAAGTAATAAGACATAAGTACCAAAATGGTTCCTAGGTAAAATTTCGTTTCTCCCCTTTTCATAGTTTCTTCTCCTAAATATTAGTTACGGCGTTTTCCAAACAGTCCTTCAATCAGCCCATTAGTCCAATCAAATGCCCCATAAGGTCTGGGACTAATACCTCTACCTCCCCAAGCAGGCAAAGCACTGCCACCACAACCAATATTTTCACCCACGCAAACCGAAGTGATATTTCCTCCTCTAACATCTTGCAACTCAGCTTCTGTCAATTCCATTGTTTCTGCAAATTGTAAATTTAACATCTTTTACACTCCTTCAATTATCTTCATTTGTAAACCACTTCTGCGACCTAGGATTTGCTTCAAGTGCTTTACAAGGACAGTATAACACGAAAATTAGCTTATTTTAGAAAATCGCATATTTGACATTTTTTCTTGTAGCAATTTCTTATTTGCGATTTTGGTAGATTTGATTATTTCCCTGGTATAATAAAGTTACTACTGACAAGGAGGCTAATAATATGAAAAAAAGAAAAATTCAACTAATACTTCTACTCATTACCGAATGGATTATCGTCTTCCCATTTCTAACTAATCGATAAGTTCTTTGTATTGCTGCAAGCGTAATTCAAAAAGGGCTATCAATTGTGGATTTTCTAATACTTGCAGAGATTGGAGATAGCTTTCAATCTCTTTTTGATTGCTTCCTTTGGTTTGAAGGAAAATCTGCATTTTCTTTAAAAACTGCCACAATACTTTTTCAAAAACATCGTATGGACGAAGCATGCTCTCCAACTCGGCCTCAAAGATTGGAATATAAGAAAATAGCTTACGCTCCATGAGTTCTGATATAATATTCAGAAATCCACTTTTCATATACAGTCTATTATGTACCAACTCTTTAAATTCCTTGGATTTTTCAAGTAACGAGGTTGATAAAAATATCAAATCTTGGTTGCTCAAGAAGGGCATGGTATTGCAAAAGAGATAGAGTTCAAACCAGGTCCAAGACTCAATAGCATAGAGGTAGGTGGTCAAAAATTCGCTATCCTCCTCTGCTAGGGGATAGCTTTTATCTAAGGAATGGATGGCATCTTTGATTACAATAGCATTCAAACGACGATAGCTCTCTGCCATCTGTTCTTGTTTGACCTCCTCTAATAGTTGCACTAAACCAGCTATATCTTGGTGGGCAAAGCGATCCACAACCTTTCTACCAATTTGCATATGTAGGGATTCTTGATAATTGTTGAGCTTATGACCAAACTCATCAAAATTCATATTGATCCCTTGGATGGCTAGAATCAACTTATCCGCAGATAGCATAGACTGCCCTAGCTCAAACTTTGACAACTGAGAGGCTGTTAGTCCAGCACAAGCCACATCTGACTGCTTGAGCTTTCTAGCCAAGCGCAATTCCTTGTAAAATTCCCCCAATTCCATTCTCTCAATCATCTTGTCACCTCCTAGATTTTGCATATTATATCATTATTTTTATAGTTTTGTCAAAATATTCTGACACCTTAGTAAGTGAAAAAGCCAGCTTTAAGCTGACTCCTTATTCCATGGTATCAAAAGCGAGACTTGGTTTGGCATTGAGGTCCAAGTTTGCAAAGTTTTCTTTGTTCCACTCGCTGACGCTAGCATAGGCAATCATTCCTGCATTGTCTCCGCAGAGGCGCAGAGGTGGAATGATGACCTTGACGTCAGTGATTTCAGCCACTAGGCGTTCTCTGAGACCTTTATTGGCTGCCACACCACCTGCCACGACAAGGGTTTTAACAGGATATTTCTCCAAAGCCTTCTTGGTTTTGGCCATAAGAATATCCAAGACAGCTGCTTGGAAGGAAGCACACAAATCCTCTGTGGACAAGCTTTCTCCCTTTTGCTCGGCATTGTGGTGAAGATTGATAAAGGCAGATTTCAAACCTGAGAATGAAAACTCCAGATTATCTTCCTTAATCATGGCTCGAGGAAAATCATAAATATCCTGCCCCTGATGAGCTAGCTCGTCAATCTCACGACCTGCAGGATAGGTCAAGCCCATGACACGGCCGACCTTATCATAAGCCTCACCAACCGCGTCATCTCGCGTTTCCCCAACAATCTTGTAATCACCAGCCTCAGAAACATAAACCAACTCTGTGTGTCCACCGCTGACCAAGAGGGCTAGCAAGGGAAACTCCAAAGGCTCTACACTCTGAGCGGCCATGAGGTGACCAGCCATGTGGTTAACAGGAATCAGCGGAAGTCCATGAGCCCAAGCAAAGGCCTTAGCAGCTGATAAGCCAACTAGCAAGGCTCCGACCAAGCCCGGTCCATAAGTAACCGCAACAGCTGTCACGTCCTCTTCGGTAATCCCTGCTTCTGCCAACGCCTCCTCGATACAGGCTGTAATGACCTCGACATGGTGACGACTGGCTACTTCCGGCACTACGCCCCCAAAACGTTTGTGACTCTCAATTTGACTAGCAATGACATTGGACAAGAGCTCATTGTCGTTTTTCAAGACGGCAACACTAGTCTCATCACAGGATGTCTCAAATGCTAAAATATATCTATCCTTCATCTATTTCTCTCTTCATGATGATGGCGTCCTCGACTGGGTCATGGTAGTAGGCCTTTCGCTCAGCGATGACCACCATCTTTTCTTTCTTGTAAAATGCTTGCGCTCGTTGATTTGACTTTCTGACTTCGAGGAAAATCTCTTTGTCTGTCGGCAGTGTCGCAAACAAGACAGAGGCTAGCCCCTGACCTTGATAGGCTTTTTTGACAGCGATCTGCAATACTTCTGCCTCAAAGATATTTTCCTGAACAGCTAGAAAGCCAATCACTTCTGCCCCATCATAAGCTAGAGCATACCAAGTCTGGTCTTGAGCCAGGTCTGCTTGGATTTGCTCCAGTGCCCAAGGACTGACTGAGTAAACAGCTACCATGACAGCGTAGATGGCTTGAGCCAAGTCAGGCTGTTGTTGGATTCGTTTGATTTCTATCATAGGCGTTTAATGTAAGACTCGCCAGACTCGGTGTGATTCTTGAGCCAGTTTTCCTCAGCCTCAACACGTTTGAGGTAGTTCGGCACAAAGTCGTGCAAGGAGTCTGCTTCCTTGTCCCAAGCCAAAAGAGCTAGATTGGCTGCATTAGGCAATGTTTCTTTATAATTAGTCCTTGGCAAGTGTTCTTGAATCTGCTCCACAAAGGGGCCAACTTCTCCGACAAAGGTTACCTGACTAGCCCCCTTGATTAACTCAATCACTCGCTCAAAAGGCAGGTGTGCTTCTGGCATGACAGGCTGAGCATTTTCATAAAATCCTGCATAAACATTGTTGCGACGCGCATCCATCAAAGGGACGAACAAGCCTTCTTGTTGGTAGGGCACCAGAGCCAAGAGGCTAGACATACCAACTAACTCAATGTTCAGAGTATGAGCCAGCGTCTTAGCAGTGGCTACAGCGATTCGCAAGCCTGTGTAGCTACCTGGTCCTTCCGCCACCACGATTCGGTCCAAATCCTTGGGCGTCCAGTCCAAACTCTCCATCAAAAAATCGATGGCTGGCATGAGGGTAATACTGTGATTTTTCTTAATATTAATCGTCGTCTCGGCAAGAACCTGCTTGTCCTCTAAAATAGCGAGAGAAAGAGCCTTGCTGGACGTATCAAAAGCTAATACTTTCATAACACATTCCTATCTTTTTGTCTGCTTACTATTATACTACAAAAGCTGGCACATGGGAATTTTCTTTGCCCCAAACAAAAATGCCTATACTTAGCCCAAAAACAATTCGCAAATAAAATTCAAAAAAATCTTCGCTTTTCCTTTTCTTTTCCGAATATAAAAGTGAACAAGAAAATTGAAAGGATCTTCGTAAAAAGTTTGGTAAGTCATGCTAGATAAAAGATACATTTTTAGAAGGATAAATTTTATTGTCTTCATCTCTTACAGTTTGCTCAGCATTCTCAATGATTTGAACATTACTACTATCCCTTTACCATTCGATTTATCTGTTTGTATTGTTTTATTTTTATGCTTCAACTCTATTTTTGAACAGAACAATGACTCCCATAAAAATAATAAGCTCTGAAAATTCCATTGTCATGTCATTTTAGAAAAATGCAAAGACCACCTCATCTTGATAGATGGGGTGGAATTTTCGTGTCGTAAATCTACTACCTCTTTATCCCCAAACAAAAATGCCCTAACATCAGCAGGGCATCTAAGCATTTAATCCAAAGTAAAATACAAACCAAACGACATAGGTTACGAGGAGAAGAAAAAGCGAGTAGAGAGTCACAAAGATAATTTTCCACAAGAACTTGGTTTGTCGTTGTTCCAGTTTGGCAAATAGAAGATTCCCTCCATAAACGCAAGCAACAAAAACAATAAAAGCTACCAAGCGAGCTCCGATAGCAAAAGCAAATAAGTTATACATAGGGCAACCTCCTTGACTTAAAAACTATATGGAATTATGACAAGCAATAAATTTCACTTCCATTATCAAGATAACATATTTTCTTTATTTTTGCAAGCGCTTACCAAAGAAATCGTCCTGTGACTTTCTCGTTTCCGTCTTTTACTAATTTTTCATTTTGTGGTATAATTGAAATAATTGTAACGAATCAAGGTCAATCTAGACACAAAATGGAATGAAATCAAGCAAATCTATGCTAAAAGTTTGGAATAAGCTGACCTGTAAAATAGAAAGGAACTATATGATTTACAAAGTTTTTTATCAAGAAACAAAAGAACGTAGCCCACGTCGTGAAACTACACGCGCACTTTACCTAGACATCGATGCCAGCTCAGAACTTGAGGGTCGCATCGCTGCTCGTCAACTTGTCGAAGAAAATCGCCCAGAGTACAACATCGAGTATATCGAACGCTTGTCTGACAAATTGCTAGATTACGAAAAAGAAACTGGCGCCTTCGAAATTACGGAGTTCTAATATGGCCTACACTCTTAAACCTGAAGAAGTTGGCGTTTTTGCCATCGGTGGTCTGGGGGAAATCGGGAAAAACACATACGGAATTGAATACCAAGATGAGATTATCATCGTCGATGCTGGGATTAAATTCCCAGAAGATGACTTGCTGGGTATCGACTACGTCATTCCTGATTACTCTTACATCGTAGACAATATCGACCGCGTCAAAGCTGTTTTGATTACACACGGACACGAGGACCACATTGGTGGGATTCCGTTCCTGCTCAAGCAAGCAAATGTCCCTATTTATGCTGGACCGCTTGCCCTGGCTTTGATCCGTGGGAAGCTCGAAGAACACGGCCTCTTGCGCAACGCCAAACTTTACGAAATCAACCACAACACTGAGTTGACCTTTAAAAATCTCAAGGCAACTTTCTTTAGAACCACTCACTCTATTCCAGAGCCTTTGGGGATTGTTATTCATACACCTCAAGGGAAAATCGTTTGTACGGGTGACTTCAAGTTTGACTTTACACCAGTTGGTGAACCAGCAGACTTGCACCGTATGGCAGCTCTTGGTGAAGACGGTGTACTCTGTCTCCTGTCTGACTCGACAAATGCAGAAATTCCAACCTTTACCAACTCTGAAAAAGTCGTTGGCCAGTCCATCATGAAGATTATCCAAGGCATAGAGGGACGTATCATCTTTGCATCCTTTGCCTCAAATATCTTCCGTCTCCAGCAAGCAACAGAAGCTGCTGTTAAGACTGGGCGCAAGATCGCTGTCTTTGGTCGTTCGATGGAAAAGGCCATTGTCAACGGAATTGAGCTTGGTTACATAAAAGCTCCAAAAGGAACCTTTATCGAGCCAAATGAAATCAAAGATTACCCTGCAGGAGAAATTCTGATCCTCTGTACAGGTAGTCAGGGGGAGCCGATGGCAGCCCTCTCTCGTATCGCCAACGGAACCCACCGCCAGGTGCAACTCCAACCAGGTGATACCGTTATCTTCTCTTCAAGCCCAATCCCTGGAAACACTACTAGCGTCAACAAGCTGATCAACATCATTTCTGAAGCTGGTGTCGAAGTTATCCACGGTAAAGTGAACAATATCCATACATCTGGACACGGTGGCCAGCAAGAGCAAAAACTCATGCTCCGCTTGATTAAGCCAAAATACTTCATGCCTGTCCACGGTGAATACCGTATGCAAAAAGTCCACGCTGGACTGGCGGTAGATACTGGTGTTGAAAAGGACAATATCTTTATCATGAGCAATGGTGATGTGCTTGCCCTTACTGCTGACTCAGCTCGTATCGCAGGTCATTTTAACGCCCAAGATATCTATGTCGATGGAAATCGTATCGGTGAAATCGGCGCAGCTGTCCTCAAAGATCGTCGCGATCTATCTGAAGACGGTGTCGTTCTGGCAGTCGCAACTGTTGACTTCAAATCACAGATGATTCTGTCTGGACCAGATATCCTCAGCCGAGGCTTTGTCTACATGAGAGAGTCTGGAGACTTGATTCGCCAAAGCCAGCGCATCCTCTTCAATGCAATTCGTATCGCACTAAAAAATAAGGACGCTAGTGTTCAATCTGTCAATGGTGCCATTGTCAACGCTATTCGCCCCTTCCTCTATGAAAATACAGAACGTGAACCAATCATCATCCCAATGATCCTCACACCAGATGAAGAATAAAGCAAGAAAACAGCCCCGAAGACGGAGCTGTTTTTCTCTATGCTTTCTTTTGAGATTGAAACTCAATAAAAATCGAAATCAGACTAGAAGGCTAGGCGAAAGCATAACTTGAGTTAGGTGAGCCGAAGCCGACGACGTATTATTTTGATTTTTGAAGAGTTTTAGAAATACTACGATTTTTACCTTCAAGATAGACCATCAAAATAGAAATATCTGCTGGATTTACTCCCGAAATACGGCTGGCTTGGCCGATGGTTTCTGGATTGATGAGTTTGAACTTCTGACGGGCTTCTGTCGCGATAGAATCAATGTCATCCCAGTCGATATTAGCTGGAATGCGTTTTTCTTCCATGCGTTTCATCTTGGCAACCTGGTCCATGGCTTTGGAAATATAGCCTTCGTACTTGATTTCTGTTTCAATCAATTCGATAATCTTGTCATCCAAGTCCTCTGCAGCTGGTCCGATGAAAGCCACCACATCTTGATAAGAAACTTCTGGACGGCGAAGGAATTCCTTGGCTGTCACTGCATCTGTCAAAGGCTTGAAGCCCATTTCCTCAACCTTGGCATTGGTTTCCTTGACTGGCTTGAGTTTGATACTGTCTAGGCGTTTCATCTCATTTTCAAATTGATTTTTCTTGATTTCAAAGCGAGCCCAACGTTCATCATCCACAAGGCCAATCTCACGTCCCATCTCGGTCAAACGCATATCAGCATTGTCATGACGGAGGATAAGACGGTATTCAGCACGACTGGTCAAGAGACGGTAGGGTTCAATGGTTCCCTTGGTCACCAAGTCATCAATCATGACCCCGATATAACCGTCACTGCGCTTCAAAATCAATTCAGGCTTGCCTTGGACTTTCAAAGCCGCATTGATACCCGCGATAATCCCTTGGCCAGCAGCTTCTTCATAACCTGATGTTCCATTTGTCTGACCAGCAGTGAAAAGTCCGGAGATTTTCTTGGTTTCCAGAGTCGCACGTAACTGATGAGGCAAGACCATATCATACTCAATGGCATAACCTGTCCGCATCATCTCTGCATTTTCCAAACCTTTGATGGAATGAACCAAGTCACGCTGGACATCCTCAGGCAGACTGGTTGAAAGTCCTTGAACATAGACTTCCTCAGTATTGCGCCCTTCTGGCTCTAGGAAGAGTTGGTGGCGTTCCTTGTCCGCAAAGCGCACAATCTTGTCTTCAATCGACGGACAGTAACGAGGTCCCACTCCCTTAACCACACCTGTAAACATAGGTGCACGGTGGAGGTTGTTTTGGATAATCTCATGACTGGTACCATTGGTATAGGTCAACCAGCATGGCACCTGATCCTTGACATAATCCTCATCACGTGAAGTGTATGAGAAATGATTAGGCGCTTCGTCTCCTGGCTGAATTTCTGTCACATCGTAATTGATAGAAGAAGCCTTGACACGTGGAGGGGTTCCTGTCTTGAAACGACCGATTTCGAGGCCCAGTTCCTTGAGATTGTCAGCAAGGTTAATAGAAGCCAAACTGTGGTTAGGACCTGATGAGTACTTGAGGTCACCGATGATAATTTCCCCACGGAGGGCCGTCCCTGTCGTCACGATAACGGCCTTAGCAGCATATTCTTGATGGGTCGCTGTACGAACACCGACAACTTTGCCGTCTTCCACCAAAATCTCATCAATCATGGTTTGACGAAGGGTCAGATTCTCTTGATTTTCAACTGTCTTGCGCATTTCCTTAGAGTAAAGCTCCTTGTCAGCCTGCGCACGAAGGGCACGGACAGCTGGACCCTTCCCTGTGTTGAGCATCTTCATCTGGATGTAAGTCTTGTCAATGGTTTTGGCCATCTCGCCACCGAGGGCATCAACTTCACGCACAACGATCCCCTTGGCAGAACCACCGATAGAGGGATTACAAGGCATGAAAGCCAGCATTTCAATGTTGATGGTCGCAAGTAAGACCTTACAACCCATACGGCTAGCAGCTAAGGAGGCCTCAACCCCAGCGTGTCCCGCACCAATTACAATAATATCGTATTCTTCAGTAAAATTATATGTCATTTCTTAACCTTTCAAAAATTTCTCGCAAATAAGGAACTAACTTCTCCTCCTCTAGAGCTTGATCCATAGTAACCCATTTAAAGTGTGTATGCTCTTCAGGATCTAATCTGATAATCGGCTTCTCCCCAATCCACTCTGCTTTATAAACTAAGCGAGTAAAGACCGTATCCTTAGAGGTATCCAGTTGACTATCTTCGTGAAGAAGTTTGAGCGAACTGCTATCTAGCCTAACTCCCGCTTCTTCAATGCATTCTCTAAGAGCACCATCTCGCGGAAGTTCACCCTTTTCAACCCCGCCACCAGGAATATCCCAGTAAGTTGGATAAACGTTGGGTTCTCCTCTTTTAATTTCCGAACGCTGAATGAGCAAATAATCACCACCACTATGAACAAGTACATGGGCAATAAGCTTAACCATCCTTTCCTCTCCTATTCCTCAAGATGAATGTGTCTTAGTTGACCGTCCCAATCTGGTAAGGCTGTTTTTAAAAAGGCTGGGACTAGTTGGAAATCCTGAAGCTGGTCCAAGTCAATCCACTCACAGGGCTGCCTTTTCTCATCTTCCTGCATGGTCAATGGGGCATCCTCAAGCAAGTCCACCAGATAATGAAACTCGATGTTGTGCCAATAGACACCATCTTCTTCAAAACGATTTTCAACAACAAAAGCTAGTTGCCCAGCTTGAGCTTCGACACCCAGTTCTTCCCTCACTTCACGGACTACCGCTTCTTCCGTGCTTTCATTGACTTGAATCGCACCGCCAATAGTGTAATACTTGCCCTTATCTTTGGTAACTAAGAGCTTGCCATTTTGGACAATCAAGGCTGTCGCCCGAACACCAAAAACTGTATTTCCTACTTTTGTCCGAAAGTCTTGCTGAGTCATTTTTGTCCTTTCCTCTAAACGACACAAAAACAGTCAAAACTCCAAAGAAGTGCAGGACAAAAAAGCCTGCAACATCCATGAGCTTTGACCATCATTTCTATTGCTGTTATTATTGTAGCAAATTGAGAAAATTTGTCAATCTAAATGTACTGACAAACTTGTCCATCACGGTAAGCATTGTCAATCAAACCGCCACCTAGACACTCTTCGCCATCGTAAAAGACAACTGCCTGTCCTGGTGTGATGGCGCGTTGCGGTTCTGCAAAGATGACCTCTGCCTTATCTCCTTTGACATGGACGGTCACCTTAGAATCAGGCTGACGGTAGCGGAATTTTGCTGTGCATTCTAGCGTAAACTCCTCTGGCATATCACGAGTAAAGTGGACTTGGCTAGCCTCTAGGCTGGTTGACATGAGCGAATCATGGTAGAAACCTTGGCCTACATAGAGAATATTCTTGCTTAGGTCTTTTCCGACAACGAACCAAGGGGCATTGTCACCACCGTGTTGTCCACCGATACCGAGACCGCCACGCTGACCGATTGTATAATACATAAGTCCTGCATGCTCGCCCATATCGCGTCCATCCACTGTCATCATACGACCAGGTTGAGCTGGCAGGTAGTTGCTGAGGAAATTTTTAAAGTTCTTTTCTCCGATAAAGCAAATCCCTGTCGAGTCTTTCTTCTTAGCAGTCGCAAGGCCTGCTTCTTCTGCTAATTTTCGCACTTCAGGCTTTTCCAAATGTCCCAGAGGAAACATGGTTTTTTGAAGTTGTTCTTGCGAAAGTTGGCTAAGGAAATAGGTCTGGTCCTTGCCATTGTCCACACCACGAAGCATGTGAACTGTTCCATCCTCATCACGCGCCACTCGGGCATAATGCCCAGTCGCTACATAGTCTGCCCCCAAGGTCATGGCATAGTCCAAAAAGGCCTTAAACTTGATTTCCTTGTTACACATAACATCTGGATTTGGCGTACGTCCTGCACGGTATTCCGCTAGGAAATACTCGAAAACGCGGTCCCAGTACTCTTTTTCAAAATTGACAGAGTAGTAAGGAATGCCAATCTGGTCTGCCACCGCAGCCACATCCTTGTAATCTTCGGTCGCCGTACAGACGCCGTTTTCATCTGTGTCATCCCAGTTCTTCATGAAGATACCGATCACATCGTAGCCCTGCTCCTTGAGAAGAAGAGCCGTCACCGACGAATCAACACCACCACTCATCCCCACGACAACACGTGTTTTAGAGTTATCACTCATGGTAAGTCTCCCATCTATTCGTTTATTCACGATTGAAGGTCGTGTGTGCTTCACGATTGAAGGTCGCTTGAGCAGTATTCATTATAACATGCTTGATTAGAGAAGACAAGAAAGAGGGTGATAATCTACGAACCACTGGTTTTTATTGATAAAAACTTTAGTCATCATCGTCTCTATAAAAATATTTTCTATACACTCTTGATAATACCAAAATTAATGCCAATATCATACCAAGAGCTATAATAATAGAATTTATTAGATTTATTTTAGTATATCCAATCACTAGTCCAATAATTGGACTAGTAGACATGCTTAGATATAATAAAAATAACAAAAAATGAATTTCACCAATTCCTGCAAAAAAATGTTTCATTTTAAATATCCCAATTTTACCTTTCGTCTTAATAATCCATTAACAACTCTATTGACTTCTCTTTTTTTTGAAAAATCTTGATAGCAAATTTGCTCCACTTAATGCCACTAAAATTTCAATAGGCAAAAAATAGTAATCCCATATCAAATGAGAAATCAGCAATGTTAGAAATAGTATACAGTCAATATAACTATTCTGAAAATACTCTGTAATTACATAATACAGAAATGCCACAACCACTGCAATTAAAACAACCATCATAATACTATTATCCTGTCCTTCTCACTAACTCTATTTCCAAAATTTCATTTTTGGGGGACTTAGTAACGCAATTCCAATTAGCAATACACCTAATATAAATAAAAGTATTTCCCAAAATTTATTCTCAGTTTTAATAAAGATACCATATCTATCTCATTTCTTATTTTTAAATAATTCGTACTCTTTTTCTCTGATAAAGGGAAGTGAGAAATTAGAAAAAATTAGTAGAATTGAAAACAGATATTCGTCTTTTTGTATCACTAAAACATAACCTAAAAATATATAGACAATCAAATCTAGTACAAAAAGAGAAAATATCCTCCTTTTCATTACCTTACTTGTCTTAAAAATTCCGTTTAATAGAAGCTTTATCGTAGTATCTACACAAATTTTTATCAAAAAGATAAGAGCCAATACACGATTATCAACTGTACCATGAAGAATAAATGGAAATATAGTTAATATAAAACTAGAAATCTCTAAATATTTTATCCAAGGAGATTGAGACATCTTACTTTTAAACTGACTGATTTTCCTATACTCGCTAGCTAATCTAGTATCAAAATCTTTACCAATTATATTAAAGATTAAGAACTCCAGGATAAAAATACTGATTAATACGATATAAGTAGAAACCTTTCCTGGGAAATATTTATTGATTAAAATCGGGAAAATCATTAACAGAATTGAGTTTATGGCTAGACAGATAGATACTATTTTATTTTTCACTGAATATATAGGGAGCGATACTATCGCATAGAGAAACGCTAAAAAAATAAGCAAGAAATACTCAGTGCTGCTAATTAGCGGCGCCCTTAATGATAAAAATAGATAGGCCCCCCACACGATGATATGCGCTTTACGAATTGACTCTAGATTACTCATGCTTCTTCCTCTTATCCTTGGTTCCATTTTTAAACTATGTCAACCTTTTTCACGAATTTATTTCGACTTTCTTTTTTACTTTTTACATTGCTATGATACAATATTTTTAATAGGATTTTATTATTTGTTAACTTTTTTCACGAAAAGGAGTAAATCATGCGTTATGATTTCGGAAAGGTCTATAAAGAAATACGTGAGTCAAAGGGGCTGACCCAAGAAGAGGTCTGTGGGGGTGTTCTCTCAAGAACTAGCTTATCAAAAATCGAAAGTGGCAAGACAACCCCAAAATATGAAAATATGGAATTTCTTCTCCGTCAAATCAATATGAGTTTTGAAGAGTTTGACTATATCTGTCAACTTTATCAACCAAGTCAACGCACAGAGATTATGCAAACCTATCTCAATATGCGTTCCATTATCGGGACCAGCGATCTTGTCAATTTAATTCAAAAATGCCAAGACTACCTCAAGACCCACCACGATCTCCCTGTAGAAGAAATCAGAGACATGCTTGAAGTTGTCATTTATATCCGTCAACACGGGACAGGGGAACTATCAGATCACGCAGAACAGGTTGTCAAGAAACTTTGGAGGAAAATTGAAAAACAAGATACATGGTATGAGAGTGATCTGAAAATCCTCAACACCATTCTTTTCAGTTTTTCCATTGATCACCTCCATCTCATTACTGGAAAAATCCTGCAACGCTTGGAAGTCTATAAAAACTACCAACATTTATATGACTTACGAATGGCAATCCTACTCAACCTTTCCACCATTTACTTATACAATCAAGACAAAAACATGTGTAAGCAAATCTGCTACACTTTACTAGAAGATGCCAAGAACAAGAAAAGCTACGATAGGCTTGCTATCTGCTATGTCCGCATCGGGATTTGTAGGGATGATGCTAAACTTATCCAAAAAGGTTTCTCACTTCTAGAGCTGACCGAGGAAACTTCTATGCTGTCTCATCTCAAAAAAGAAGTAGAGACCTATTATCAACCAAAGAAATTATAAAAAAGTCGAGGGGGTTCCTCGACCTTTTCATATTATTCTGTTCGTTATTTCTTAATACCAGTCGTTGTTAAGCCAGAAATTTTTAGCTCTGCCAAGCCACATGGTGTGCTTACTACTATGTGTCCATGTCACCATGAATCGCCGAACGATTTAACGAGAAAGTATGACTTTTACGTTTATCCCAACTCAATTATGACATCTTTTTTCAAAAGTCAATATCTCTCACTTTTTTAACGATAAGAAAGAGGCTGATAAATCATCTCAGCCTCTCTTTCTTACTTTGCAAACAAATCAATTTTTCCCTTTAAGTTCTTTCTTAGCTTGTTCTATCTGGTATTTCACTTGGTCAAACCCTGTACCTCCCAAAGAATTTCGTCTTTGAACAGCAGTTTTAGGTTGCAAGTAGACATAAATATCCTCAGCAATGAGGGAATGATAGGTTTGCAATTCCTCCAAAGTCCAATCTTGAATATTTTTAGCAGACTTGATAGAGTCTAACACTAATCTTCCCACAACCTCATGAGCCTCTCTAAATGGCAAGCCTTTCCCTGCCAAATAATCTGCCAACTCAGTTGCATTTGAAAAGTCCTTCTCTGTCGACTCTTGCATTTTTTCCTTGTTTACCTGCAAGCTAGATAACATACCTGCCAATACATCGAGGGAATTTAAAATCGTTTCGACCGTATCAAACATTCCTTCCTTATCCTCTTGCAGATCCTTATTATAAGCTAAGGGCAAGGACTTCATGACTGTCAATAGTCCAAACAGATTCCCATAAACTCTACCAGTCTTTCCTCGAATCAACTCAGCCATATCTGGATTTTTCTTTTGGGGCATAATAGAGGAACCTGTTGTAAACGTATCTGACAAGGTAATGAATTGGTACTCAAAACTACACCAATTGATCATTTCTTCGCAAAAACGGCTCATATGCATCATGAGTATGCTGGCGTTGGATAGAAATTCTAAGATAAAATCGCGGTCACTAACAGCATCCAAAGAGTTTGTATAAGGTTGCTTAAACTCCAGCAAATCGCTAGACAATTGGCGATCAATGGGGAAAGTCGTTCCCGCCAAAGCCGCCGCACCTAGAGGGCATAGGTCTGTATGCTTCTGGTTAAATCCAAAACGTTCACTGTCTCTTTGAAACATATTGTAGTAAGCCATCAGGTGGTGGGCAAAACTAATAGGTTGGGCATGTTGCAGATGGGTATAGCCCGGCATGATTGTCTCCACATGATTTTCCGCCAAGTCTAATAAAACACCTTTGAGATGAGCTAGTTTATCTAGGACATGACCTAGTTGTTCCTTGAGATATAAGTGCATATCTGTCGCAACTTGGTCATTTCGAGAACGAGCTGTATGTAGCTTCCCTGCAAGGGGACCAATTTTTTCTGTCAACAACACTTCCATATTCATATGAATATCTTCGTTTGCGATATCAAAGTCAAGTTGGCCTGCCTCTAGCTCTTCTAAAAGCTCTTTCAAACCTTCTTGAATCTTTTCTGACTCATTCAAACTCAAAATACCCGTCTGACCCAACATCTGAACGTGGGCTAAGGAACCAATCACATCAAATTTAGCTAATTTCTGGTCAAAAGATATACTCGCACCAAAGCGCTCTACCCAGTCTTCGACAGTACCTTCAAAGCGACCACCCCATAATTTTGTATTCTTAGCCATATCACATCCACCTCTCTATCCAATAGCCCTATTTGGCGCTTTTTTGAACCTCAGAATGAACCTTGGTTGGAAGTCCCCATAACTTAATAAAGCCAACAGCCGCATCTTGGTCAAAGGTATCTGCACTAGTATAAGTCGCCAAATTTTCATCGTAAAGAGAATTTGGTGATTTCCGAGCCACGACCTGAGCGTTCCCCTTATAGAGTTTGACTTTTGCAGTCCCATTGACAACTTTTTGAGTCTCTTTAATATAAGCAATCAAGGCTTGTGTAGCTGGACTAAACCACAAAGCATTATAAATGAGATTTGATAATTCATTTTCTATGATTGGTTTAAAATGAGCCACTTCTCTCACAAGCGTCAAGTCCTCAATTTCCTTATGAGCTGTCAATAAGGTCACTGCACCTGGACACTCATAGATTTCTCTTGATTTAATCCCAACTAAGCGATTTTCCACGTGGTCAATCCGTCCGACCCCATGTTTTCCAGCTATTTCATTGAGTTTTTGAATCAAATCTGCCAATTTTAACCCTTCTCCATTGAGGGAAACAGGGACACCTTCACTAAACTCAATCTCAATGTATTCTGGCATATCTGGAGCTGCCTCTGGAGAAGTTGTGATGCCAAAGGCTTCTTCTGGAGCCTGATTCCATGGATTTTCCAAAATACCACACTCATTGGCACGTCCCCAAAGATTTTGGTCGACAGAGTAGGGATTGTCAAGGTCAGCAGGAACAGGTACCCCATTTTCCTTGGCATAATGAATTTCTTCCTCCCGAGACCATTTCCATTCACGAACTGGCGCAATCACTTTTAAATTGGGATCCAAGGCTGCAATCGATACTTCAAAACGTACTTGGTCATTCCCCTTACCTGTACAACCATGAGCAATGGTAGTCGCTCCTGTCTGATGCGCTATTTCAACCAATTTTTTAGAAATAAGAGGGCGGCTCAAGGCAGATACCAAGGGGTACTTTTGTTCATAGTAGGCATGTGACTGGAGAGCCACTAGCACATAATCTGTAGCAAATTCGTCCTTAACATCAATGACATAAGATTCGACTGCCCCAACCTTAAGAGCCTTATCATGGATGAAATCTAAGTCTTTCCCTTCACCCACATCCATACAAACTGCAACAACATCATAGTCTTTCTTTAGCCAGGTAATAGCAACTGATGTATCCAAACCGCCAGAATAGGCCAAAATTACTTTTTCTTTACTCATGTTCTTTTCCTTCTTTCTATTTTTCAATGGACGCTTTAAATGCATCCTCAATGAGTTTGTCTAATTCTCCAGACTCCTTCAACTTTTGAATGGTTTTATCAACTGCCTCTTTCAATTCCTTGCTATCTTTTTTCATGGCGACCGCGTAGGAATCATCTTGCTCTTTTTCAAAATTGAGGTCTGCGATTGCTAAATCAGGATTATTTTCCACAAATCCCTTGGCAACTGGTTCTTCAAAGATGACGGC
Source organism: Streptococcus mitis (assembly GCA_018364455.1). GTDB lineage: Bacteria > Bacillota > Bacilli > Lactobacillales > Streptococcaceae > Streptococcus > Streptococcus mitis_BR. Next base: position 20,496 of record JAGZLW010000008.1, read on the forward strand.
ATCCACTTGCCCTGATTTTAAATCTGTGATTAAATTCCCATTTTTAGGCAGAGATACGAGGGATGAATTTTGTAGCAAATCTTTCGCCATCGTCTCTTGAATCGAACCTTTCTGCGCTCCGACCTTTTTCTGCGCTAAGTCGTTGACAGACTGATAAGTGGCCAAGTCATATTTTTTGACAATGAGCTTATTTTTTGAAGTATAGTAGGGAGTTGAAAAATCGAATACCTTACTCCGTTCATCTGTCTTAGAAACACCAGATATGGCAAGATCGGCTTTTCCTGATTGAACACTAGCCAGTACATTGTCAAAACTCATGGGAGATAGTTCCAATTCGACACCTAGTTCTATTGCGATAGCCTTGGCTAATTCGATATCTGAACCCACAATCTGATTTTTCCCATCAACCACTTTTTGATATTCAAATGGAGCAAAATCTGGATTGAGAGCTACAACCAATTTCCCTTTGGACTTGATGGCTTCAATTCCAGCCGATTGATTGTTACTACAAGCAAATAGTAGGGGGAGCATCACTAAACCAAACATCGTCATCAACACCTTCTTCATCTTATTCATAACAAAGCCTCCTTTATGTTTATTCTTTTTTGTTGTATAAATAATACTCCTATACTCATCGTTTGTCAAGCCTAAATTGAAAAATTTTTCAATTTGAAACAAAAAAACCTAGAAATACTACATAAAAATGTCATTTCTAGGCGTATTTATGCTATTTCTCTTTGGAAAATATGAGTATTCAGTCAGTCAAAAGGAGCTGAACGAACTCATTTTCCCTCGCCCAATTCAATGATACGATGACATTGTTGGGCTACATAAGCATCGTGGGTCACGATAATGACTGTTTTCCCTTCTCGATTCATCTCTAAGAGAAACTTCAAGACCAAATCTCTATTTTCAGGATCCAGAGAACCTGTTGGTTCATCGGCTAAAATCAGCTGGCTGGGTTTTAAGATGGCTCTAGCAACTGCAATTCGTTGTTGCTCCCCACCAGACAACTCGGAGACCTTTTGATGCAACGTAGCTGACAAACCTACTCTCTCTAAAATCTCTTCCACCTTTTTGAGCTTGTCTTTCTTAGACAATTTCACATATTTCAGTGCCAGCATGAGATTGTACTCGACCGTTTCATCATCAATCAGGGCAAAATTTTGAAACAGATAAGAGATATGTTCACGGATTATTGTTTGCGACTTAGCAGAATTAAGCGCTAGATTTGTCTGACCAAAAATCTCATACCGTCCGCTATAATCACCATCTATCAAACCTAATAAATTTAACAAGGTCGACTTACCACTACCACTTTTTCCAACGATGGCAACCAAATCCCCCTGATCAATCCTAAGAGACAAGTGATCCAAAATCACTTTTCCCCCAATGGTTTTGGTAATATTTTCCAACTCAATCATAAGATGCCCCCTTTCAATAATTCTACTAGACTTCTTTTCTCCATCCTAGAAGCCAAGCCTAGCACAAATAGTATATCCAAACATGTAAAACCTGCAAACAGCAGGAGTGGCAAGAGCGCATGGGCAAAGAAAATCAATACTAGAAGAGGGAGACTATAGCCCAGCAAGAGCAGAACTAAGAGAGCGCGGTAGCGATCGACCAGTTTCCACCCCATAAACTTCTTGGTAATGATATCCCTGCGCTTCAATAAGAAAGTAGTAACGAGTAAAAAGTAGGAAATCATCATGCTAAGGAGACCAAACAAAGCAAAGAGTATATTAAGATTTCGAACTGCATCTCGATAAGAATCCACTTTCTCTTGTTGAATGGCTTGAATCGATGAAAATTTTAAATAATTCCCATCTGATAATTTCTCAACTAACTCCGTAATCACTTTTTGATTTTGTTCTGTATTTTCAACTTTCATCGGGTTGTTTAAACCTGTCGTTGACAAGCGAGTCTTTTCTTCCCACATCATGTCTTGATCATTTACTAGACTAATGATTGGATTGTGGAGATTTTCCTTTCGCTCATTGTTATAAGGGAAGAAAGACCAATCTCCTTCATAGTAGGCAATTTCTACATCCATATCTTCTATTGTTTGCTTTTGCTGATCTTCATACCTCAGAGAAAGATAGGCGATGGATTTTCCCAAGAACTGATTCTTGCCTTCTTGTCCTTTGTCACTGGCTGGCATCAAAATAACTTTTTTAGTGCCGGTATCTGGTAACTTGAATCCCTTGCTCTTTAGAAAATTGCTATTAGCATAGTAAACATCTACCTTATCAGGCAGTTGGTAGTGCTGTACTTGTTCAGCTTTGATGACTGGTTTGATAGGAAGACTCGCACTTCGCACATAGTTTACTTGTGTTTTTGCTAGCAAGTCTTGATAAAATTGGTAGAAATAATCTGTAGATTTCCCTGAACCTGCTAGCTCTTCTTGCCACAGGTTATCATTGAGTTTGAAGGTTTCTAAGGTCAGGTAATTCCCTTGGCTTACCCACTGTTGCTGATAAGCAAGTTCTTTGTTTTCTTGTTCTAAACTTCTGCCCACCCCAATCAGTAAGGCCGTCAGTAAAATAGTTGTCCCTATTTTCATCACATAATTGAAGATGAGACCAAGTTTGACAGACGAAAAACCTTTCAACATGGAACTGACTGTCATTTTCTGAATCATCAGGTAGGTCAGCCAACTGATGAACAAATACAACTGTAAAAGCAGAAATTGGGATAAGAGTAAACTTGGGAACAAAAGTTTTGGCCTGTAGTCCAGCACTAAAAATAGTCCCAAGTCAATGACAAGACTTCCACCCAAGAGAAGATAAAAATTAGTCTTTACAAAACCAGCTAAAATCGCCCCGCTTTGAAAACCAAGTAACTTTTGAACCCCCACTCGTTTCATCTCCATCATCGGCTGATAAACTGTTACTAACACAAGAAGTAAAATAGCCAAGACAAAAACAATGGCAGATAAAAGCAAATCTCGATTTATGACTTCCACTGCACTTTTATAGGTAGGCTCTAGCAAGGTAGCCTGGTCTATCTTGAAAAAATCGCTCCATTTCTGTACAATCCTATCCTTATCCATCTCTTGTGTAGAAGTTATCGTATAGCGACCATTTAAACTACGAGATGTATCCTTGATATAGGTTTGAAAAGTTATAAGCTGAATAGGCTTGGCTTTTAGAAAGGTCGGTATCGTACCAAGTTTATTAGAAATTTCTTTATTACTGTAGACTCCTTCACCATCTGTGGTAAAATCAAGAGAAGAAATCCCAAACTCTTGGTAGGGGAAGGTATCTTTATCAAAAACACCAGACTTGATTACCTCATCACCACTGTCTGTTTTGATGATGGAGACTTTGTACTCCTTTGATACATCCTCAAAAAATCGAAGAACTGACGCTGCAGGTTCGTTAATATCTTTCAAATACAAATCCAAAGAATCTACAGTCTTTCCCATTTCCCGAATTCGAACCGCTTCACGTGTGTAGTTTACATTAAAAACAAAAAAAGTGGTACACAGCAACAGCAGAAACATACAAAGATGACTGATTTTTTTCATAAAAGTACCTCCACTAAAGTTCTCCCTCTCCTAATAGGAGAGGGAGAATTTCACTTAAAATCCATAGAAATATTCCATTCCTGTTGGTGGAATTTGATTAAGGGCAGCTTTAGCCCAAACCTCGGGATCTTCACGATCCTTAGAGATTCTACCTCCATGCTTAACAGTTGCTGTATGAGAGCGAGTAGAATGTAAATAATCAGAATATCCAAAAGTTCCTGTCCAACCTACTCCATAGTTCCATTGACCACCCTCAACCCATACTGCTAAAGCATTTGTAGTAGCAAGTATACCACATACCATTAAAGATGCAACACCAATTTTAACTAATTTTCTCATGATTTATTTCTCCTATTATCGAGAGCTGTTCCGTAAAAACAGCTATAGTAATTTATCAACAAGTATCGTAGTCCATTGGACTCACCTTCCTTCTATCTCATTCTTTAACAACGAACTTATTTTTAACCGGGAGAATAGTACGCTCCTGTATCAATACCTTGAGTAACTAGAGTAGTACTAATAAAACTTCGACTATTACTCAGTAGAATTAGCACAATAAGCAATATAGATAGCGCTTTCAAATATTCGAATTTTAATTTTCCCATCTTGCCACCTTCTTTCACCTATATTATAAATCAACATATATAAACTGTCAAGCAATTAAAGTAAAAAATCATATATTTTTTTAAAAAAGAATTATAGTTATGTTTTGTGTATAAAGAGGATGGTCAAAAACTCAATTTCAGGATAAAATGAAGTAAATATCCCCATAATAAAACGCATAGTATCAGTTTTTTCAAAACCTGATATTATGCGTTTTTTTATTTTAAAGACTTTTTTCCCAGCCTCATACATTCTCTGACTACTTATCCATCAGATATTGTTCTACCTTGAGTGCCATAACTTCATTATTTTCAATTAGATAGAGCACCTTAGCTTTCATATAATAGTCCTTAGCAACAGAGATATCAAGATCCTCTGTTACATTTCCCAACAAACAATATAAATCTGCTAGCCTAAAGCTACTATGATATTTGTTACAAAATTCAATCATCTCCAATAATAGCGCTCTGGACTTGTCCATCTCCTCCTGTTTCCAAAGGTGGTAACAATAATTGTATTTTATTTTGATATACAACTCAATTTGTTCACGCACACTGGTATCGATTTTTGAAAGAGCTACGGAAACCTGTTCATATAGTTGTTCAAATTTCTCCTTATCCTCATCATAGCCTAAGAAAATCAGCAGGGTATTCAAAATATATAAGTAGTCCACTTTATCAATACTAATCCTACTGAGGATGTCCTCTATTTTTGAAATAGCTAGTTTTAATTGATGTTCACATTGATAGGTTAGAATGGCATCTATCCAGTCCAGATAAATCTTTTCATCAAAAGATAAGGAAGTCTGTTGCTTTCTTTCTCCCTCAAAAGCATATTTCAAAGAGGCATAATCTTGATTTTCCAACAATGTTTCAGACAACCTCTTGAAAGCAGACAAGCCTAGAAACTCTTTCGAAATTTCTCCTGAAAAGAAATAGTCCATATTTAAGCCTATTTTTTCAGATAATTTATATAACAAATCTGCTCCTGGCATATATTTGCCTTGTTCCATTCGACTTATCTGAGTTTGTTGGCAAATTCCTTCTGCCAATTCTTTTTGCGACCAGCCCAGCTCTTTTCGCTTATTTTTTAATCTTGTTGCTAATAATGCATGCATGCTATCCACCACTATTTATATTCTATAAAAACATTATACTACTTTTTTGAGAAGATTATGTCATATTGTCTACAAAGAGTGAACAGATTTCCCTACATGTAAGCAAAAAGAGGCTGGGAAAAACTAGCTTCCAAATAAAACCACATAGTGATTTCAGTCTTGAGTACAATCAAGCTGAAAGAAATACTGTGTGGTTTTTGAATTGTTGAACGTTCTAAGATTCGTTTTTTGGGCAATTGTTAATCAGAATGTTCTTTTATCTGTCAATAATCCTAGAAAATCTTGTCGTTTCAAGTCGGAGAAATGTTTGGTAGAAAGACTTCCTTTTTGAAGTCCATCATCTCTAACCTGCAAATAATAGCTATGTTGGCTTGTTTTAATTGTCAAAAAATCGCCAAATATAAAAAATTTTTTCCAGTTACGAATCTCAAATTCTTTCATCTCTGATTTTGGAATGCGGATAAGTCCTTGTCGCAAATCACGATGATGCTCACTTGTGAAAGTCATCCCATTCCCAATATTTCTTATCAGTAGTTCATCTGGAGTTACCATCACCAGCGCTATTTTAGTTAAGAAAATTTCAACTGTTGGTGGTAAAATAGCCAAATCAAACCAAGGATGTAGGTAGCGATACGCTAAGAAATACTGAGGCTCCTCACCCAATCCTAGTTGTTTATATAAGGCCTTGACCTCACTATCTAACCTCGCTTCAAAAGACACATCCGAATGCGCTTCTTCCTTCTTCTGATTAAAATAACGCATCCAGACTAGGAAACCTATAAAGACTATAATAAATATTCCTGATAAGAGATATTTTAAATTGTAGTTCATCATTTAACCTCCTGATTAACTTTTCTGCCTAAAACAGAGACCTATTTATTTTGAAAATAGTTCCATAACAACCTTAAATAAGACGGGTGTCATTAAAATTAGGATAATTCCTATCACAAATATCATGACTACTCGAAAAAGCTCCTTATTTTTAAACATTTTTCCACCCCTTTTCTAGCTACATCATAGTACTCATTAACCCCATATTAAAATTACACCAAACTTATTTTAGCTTTCTTTTTTACTTTTTATATTACTATGATACAATATTTTTAATAGGATTTTATTGTTTGTTAACTTTTTTCACGAAAAGGAGAAAATTATGCGTTATGATTTCGGAAAAGTATATAAAGAAATACGTGAGTCAAAAGGATTGACCCAAGAAGAGGTCTGCGGAGATGTCCTTTCAAGAACCAGCCTATCAAAGATTGAAAGTGGCAAGGTAACTCCCAAATATGAAAACATGGAATTTCTTCTCCGACAGATTAATATGAGTTTTGAAGAGTTTGACTATATCTGCCATCTCTATCAACCTAACCAACGAACAGAAATCATGCAAACTTATCTCAATATGAGTTCTATCATTGGCAGCAGTAGTCTAGTTGATTTTTTTGAAACATGCCAAAACTATCTCAAGACCCATCATGACCTTCCTATAGAAGAAATAAGGGATATGCTGGAAATTGTCATTCATATCCGTCAACATGGTACAGAGCAACTGTCAAACCAAGTGAAACAGACTGTCACAAAACTTTGGGAAAAAATTGAAAAACAAGATACATGGTATGAAAATGACCTAAAAATCCTCAATACCATCCTTTTCAGCTTTCCCATTGAACACCTCCATCTCATCACTGAAAAAATCTTGCAACGCTTGGAAGTCTATAAAAACTATCAACATCTACATGACTTGCGAGTGACAATCCTACTCAACCTTTCCACTATTTACTTATACAATCAAGACAAAAACATGTGTCAACAAATCTGCTATACTTTACTAGAGGACGCCAAGAACAAGAAAAGCTACGATAGGCTTGCTATCTGCTATGTCCGTATCGGGATTTGTAGGGATGATGCTAGACTTATCCAAAAAGGTTTCTCACTTCTGGAGCTGACCGAGGAAACTTCTATGCTGTCTCATCTCAAAAAAGAAGTAGAAACCTATTATCAACCGAAGAAAATATAAAAAGTCGAGGGATTTCCTCGACCTTTTCATATTATTCTGTTCGTTATTTCTTAATACCAGCCGTTGTTAAGCCAAAAGTTTTTAGCGGCTGTCCATGAACCGTAACGTCCTGCAACGTAGGCATCTGCTACACGTTCTTGGTTTTCAGCTGAGTAGTCACCGTTCAAGTATGAATCTGTCAATTGGTAACGTCCGATGTAACGTCCGTTTGTAGCTGTGTAGCTACCACCTGATTCTTTTTGAGCGATCCATTCTTTGGCTTCTGCTTCAGATCCGCTTACAGTTGAAACAACTGTTTCTTCTGCTACTGTTTCGCTTGCTACTGGAGTTTCCTCCTCTACTTCTGTAGTTTCTGCCACTGTGGCTGAAACAGTTTCGTCTTGGGCAGCTGGAGCTTCATAAGTCGTTGAAGCTGGTGCTACTGGCGCTGCTGGACCGTCGATAACCAACTCTTGACCAACATAAATCATATGGATGTTGTCAATGTGGTTGTTTTCTGCCAATTTCTCAACAGTTGTGTTGTGAGTTTCAGCGATTTCTGAAAGTGTATCACCTTCTTTAACAGTGTAAGTTGATGATTCTTGAGCAGATACAAATGATGGAGCAAATACTGCAAACAAGGCAGCTACTCCTGCAAGAGTTGTTTTAATCTTTTTAGTTGTTGATTTCATATTTGAAAATTCTCCTTCTTTCTATAGTTCTATGATACCCTTTAAATATTACCGTTTCTTGACACTTTTATGTAGAAATATTACAAAATTATTTTTTATTTCCCTAAATAATGTGTTTTTTGTCATAAAAGATACTATTTTTATGCTATTTGAGGTATTAGAAAGGTTTTCATCCGCAATTAAAGCCAAGACCTTTATTCTTTGATATAATAGAGATAAGAATTTTTATAAGGGGAAACTGATGAAATCACTTCGTTTTCAATCTGTCTTTGATATCATCGGACCAGTTATGATTGGCCCATCTAGTAGCCATACAGCTGGTGCTGTTCGTATTGGGAAGATTGTCTCTTCCATTTTTGATGATACTCCGACAGAAGTCGAATTCCAACTTTTTAACTCATTTGCCAAGACCTATCGTGGTCACGGAACAGACCTAGCCCTTGTTGCAGGTATTTTAGGCATGGATACAGATGATCCTAACATTCCAAACAGTCTGGAAATTGCCCACAAGCGTGGCATCAAGATTGTCTGGACCATTCAGAAAGACAGCAATGCCCCTCACCCTAATACCACTAAAATTACCGTTAAAAATGCCCACAAGACCATCAGCGTAACTGGTATTTCTATCGGTGGAGGAAATATTCAGGTAACCGAACTCAATGGCTTTGCCGTCTCTCTCAATATGAATACACCGACTATCATCATCGTTCATCAAGATATTCCAGGTATGATTGCCCTCGTAACAGAAGCCCTTTCACGCTATGGTATCAATATCGCCCAGATGAATGTTACTCGTGAAAAAGCTGGTGAAAAAGCCATTATGATTATCGAAGTCGACAGTCGCAACTGTGATGAGGCCATCGAAGAAATTCGAAAAATCCCTCATCTCCACAATGTCAATTTCTTTAAATAGGAGGAAGCATGTTTTATTCTATCAAAGAATTGGTCGAGCAAGCAGATCTGGACTTTCAAGGAAATGTCGCAGAACTCATGATTATAACAGAGTTTGAATTGACCGGTCGCGAACGTGAAGAAGTCCTCCTTCTCATGGAACGCAATCTAGAAGTCATGAAAGCCTCTGTCCAACTTGGCCTCAATGAAAATAAATCTCGTAGTGGCCTGACAGGTGGAGATGCTGCCAAATTGGATCATTACATCAAAAACGGAAAAACTCTATCAGATTACACGATTCTCTCTGCTGCCCGAAATGCCATTGCAGTCAATGAACACAATGCCAAAATGGGCTTGGTTTGTGCCACTCCGACCGCAGGAAGTGCTGGCTGTCTGCCCTCAGTTCTAACAGCTGCTATTGAAAAATTAGACCTCAGCCACGAGCAACAGCTGGATTTCCTCTTTGCTGCGGGTGCCTTTGGACTAGTCATCGCAAACAATGCCTCTATCTCAGGTGCTGAGGGTGGGTGTCAAGCTGAAGTTGGTTCGGCCTCTGCTATGAGTGCCGCAGCCTTGACTCTAGCTGCTGGTGGGACACCTTATCAGGCCAGTCAGGCCATTGCTTTTGTCATTAAAAATATGCTAGGCCTCATCTGTGACCCTGTTGCCGGCTTGGTTGAGGTTCCCTGTGTCAAACGCAATGCCATGGGAGCCAGCTTTGCTTTCATTGCAGCAGACATGGCCTTAGCAGGTATCGAATCGAAAATTCCTGTGGATGAAGTGATCGATGCCATGTACCAAGTAGGAGCAAGCATGCCAACTGCCTTTCGTGAAACAGCTGAAGGTGGACTCGCTGCCACACCTACTGGTCGTCGCCTCCAAAAAGAAATTTTCGGAGAATAAGCTTATCAAATAGGAGAAACCATGACCTCTATCACAGCGATTTTTTTCGATCTGGATGGAACCCTCGTTGACAGTTCTATCGGGATTCACAACGCCTTTACCCATACCTTTAAGGAGCTGGGGGTGCCTAGCCCTGATGCCAAAACGATTCGTGGTTTTATGGGACCGCCTCTCGAAAGTAGTTTTGCGACCTGCCTGCCCAAAGAACAAATTTCTGAGGCTGTGCAAATTTACCGTTCCTACTACAAGAAAAAAGGCATCCATGAAGCTCAACTCTTTCCTCAGATTGTAGACTTGCTTGAGAAGTTATCGAGCAATTACCCTCTTTATATCACCACTACAAAGAATACACCTACCGCTCAAGACATGACTAAAAACTTGGGAATCCATCATTTCTTTGATGGCATTTATGGCTCCAGCCCTGAAGCACCCCATAAGGCAGATGTCATCCGCCAAGCCTTACAGACACATCAACTAGCCCCAGAACAAGCCATCATCATCGGAGATACCAAGTTTGATATGCTGGGAGCTCAAGAAACAGGCATTCAGAAATTGGCCGTCACTTGGGGATTTGGAGAGCAAGCAGACTTGCTTAACTATCATCCTGATTATATCGCTCATACCCCCTTAGAGGTTTTAGAGTATTTTCAATAACATAGACTGGACAACAACTCTATTTCAGAAGAAAATGAAGTAAATCTATACATAACAAAACGCATATTACCAAGGTTCTTCAGACCTGATAATATGCGTTTTTCTGTTTTTATTCAACGTGGGTGGTTTGATTGGCAAAGGCGATAATGGCTTGCTTCAACTCATCTCCACTAAGAGTGCGGAACTCTTCAATCTTTTGATCGATGGCTTCTAGAGGCATGACATTGACCTTACCAACGAAAATCTTATCCATAACTTGGTTATCAACAAGTTCGGTTGACACCAAGAGTTCTTCGTAAAGTTTTTCACCTGGACGGATTCCAACTTCAACAATTGGAATTTCGCTCTCAGTGTGTCCACTTAGAAGGACCATTTTCTTAGCCAAGTCATAAATCTTGACTGGTTTGCCCATATCAAGGATAAAGACTTCTCCATCTTTAGCATAAGCACCAGCATGGATAACCAAACGGCTAGCTTCTGGAATGGTCATGAAGTAACGGGTCATGCGGAAGTCTGTCACCGTTACAGGCCCACCTTCAGCAATCTGACGTTCAAAGACTGGAATCACACTACCACGGCTACCAAGAACATTCCCAAAACGAACTGCACAGTAGGTCGATTGGCTACGTTGATTAAAGCCAGTGACAATCAACTCAGCCACGCGCTTGGTTGCTCCCATAACATTTGGTGGATTAACCGCCTTATCTGTCGAAATCATAACCATCTTAGGTACTTTGGCTTCATCAACAGCCTTAGCAACATTGTAAGTTCCACGAATATTGTTTTTGAAGGCTTCTTTTGGATTGCGCTCCATCATAGGAACGTGCTTGTGGGCAGCCGCATGATAAACAATAGCAGGCTTGTACTGTTCAAAGACTTGCAACAAACGGTCATAGTCTTGAATATCGGCAATAACCGGTACATAATCAATCCCTTGGAACTTGCGAATCAATTCATGATAAACAAGGTAGATTGAGTTTTCCCCATGACCGAGCAAGACGATGCGTTCAGGATTGAAGCGACTAACTTGGCGACAGATTTCAGAACCGATTGAGCCACCAGCACCTGTAACCAAGATTGTCTTACCCGTCAGTTCTGCTCCCAGACGCGATTCGTCAAGACGAATTTCCTGACGCCCCAAAAGGTCTGTGATATCAATCTTCTGGAAGCCTCCACCTGCTTGGTGAAGTCCTTGAACAACAGTTTCAACCTTAGGCATCTTGTAACATTTGACTCCCAGCTTATTACACATCTGCAAGATACGTTCATATTCAGACGGGTCAAGTGACGGAATCGCAACGATAACACGCTCGATTTGGTGGCGTTTGGCTAATTCAGGCAATTCATCATATGAACCCAAAACAGGAATCCCACCAAGTTTTTGTCCTTTTTTCTTAGCGTCCTTATCCAAAATACCAACAAGTTCCAAATCACTGGTTGGATGTTGGTAACTATCCATAAAGAGGGCCCCACCATCACCGGCACCAATCAAGAAGGTCCGACGGTGTTCTCCATCACCACTGCCTTTTTTGCGTCTAGAGTAGATTAACTGCCAAGTAATCCGTGGCAATAAAATCAAGAAGGTACTCAACAAGATAAAGAGAATGATGAAACGGATTGAAAAAAGTGGCAAGAAGGCATAGCAGATTCCATAAGACAAAACACTGCTAGCAGTCACACCAAAAAAGATTTTCATGAAATCCGTAATCTTGCTGTAACGACTAATACTAGCGTTCAAGCCCCAAAATGCAATCATAAATTGATAAAACAAGAAGGCCAAACTCGTATAGATAATGTAGTCAACAGGTGCTGGATTAATCAATCCGTAGAATAAAATATAAGATACAATGATGGAAACCACCATACTCAAAATATCAAATATTCCCCAGAAAACCTGTTTTTGTTGTTTATTTAAAATTTCCACCAGATCAATCACATAATCTGTGAGTTTTTTATTCATAGAAATTTACTCCTCCTTAAAAGAGCCGGATGATTATACTCAATGAAAATCAAAGAGCAAACTAGGAAACTAGCCACAGGCTGCTCAAAACACTGTTTTGAGGTTGCAGATAGAACTGACGAAGTCAGTAACATATACCTACGGCAAGGCGACGTTGACGCGGTTTGAAGAGATTCTCGAAGATCATTATATTGTTATTATAACACTTTTTCTCTAGTTTACGATTTGCTACAATCTTTTACTTGCTTTTTCGTAACAGTTTCATAAAAATAAACTGTCTGACAAATCCTGGACAAAGAGCAACAACCATCTGAATCGCAACACTCTTGGCATATTCCAGATAAGAAATTTGTCCTCTCTTCAGCATGCGCTGACGAGCTTGACGATAAAGTTTGAGGTAACGCAGTCCCCCGCGACGCTCAAACATCCCTGCTCCGACACGAACCTGACACAAGATTTGATCCAGATTCCCAGTCTTAGCTCCTGCAGCAATCATATTGAGCCAGAGGAGGTCATCCTCCATATAAAGGCCATCCTCATAGTTGCCTGCCTTGAGAACCATGTCCTTCTTGAACATGACAGTCATATGGTTAAAGGCACTTCTCATTCTTTGATAAGCCACAATATCTGCATGTTGAGTCGGAACACGACGGTAAGAAACAATCTCATCAGGATTATCAATAAATTCTGCAATATGGCCACCTAATAAGTCGAGATTGTCCCTCTCCATTAACTGAACCTGTTTCTCAAAACGATCTGGAACAGCGATATCGTCCGTATCCATACGGGCAATAATATCATACTGACACTGCAAAACCCCCTGTCGAAGAGCCAGACCCAAACCTTGATTCTGCTCAAGAGGATAGCGTTTCACTGGAATATCAGACTCAGCTTCCACCTGGTCTAATACCTGATAGAGCTCAGGAGTCAAAGGCCCATCCTCAACCAGAACCAATTCGCTCGGTTTCAGGGTCTGATTTTGAATACTTTTTATGGCATCTCTCAAAAATATCGGATTTTCCTTTACATAGACCGACATCAAGACGCTGATTTTTTGCTTTTCAAGCACAGTTTTTCTCCAATATATAGATTTCATTCCACTATTTTATCATAATTTTCAAGACTTTCCCATTTTTATCTTGAAAGCCCGAAACCTTACTTGACATTATAGGGAAAAAGCCTTAAAATAAGCTGTTATTAAAATCAGCTAGAGGAGGTATTTTATGAAAAAGCAATCACTCTTTTTTGTTCCAGGTATTATCCTAATTGGTGTTTCCTTGCGGACTCCTTTTACTGTTTTACCCATTATTTTGGGAGATATTTCGCAAGGTCTAGGAGTAGAAGTTAGTTCGCTTGGTATCTTGACCAGCCTTCCTCTCCTTATGTTTACCCTCTTCTCTCTATTTTCTACCCGACTGGCTCAGAAAATTGGCTTAGAACATCTCTTTACCTACAGCCTCTTCTTCTTGACTATCGGTTCTCTGATTAGACTAATCAATCTGCCCCTGCTCTATCTAGGAACCTTGATGGTTGGGGCAAGTATCGCAGTCATCAATGTGCTGCTTCCTAGTCTTATCCAAGCTAATCAACCAAAGAAGATTGGTTTTCTGACCACCTTATATGTAACCTCTATGGGGATTGCGACGGCTCTAGCTTCCTATCTAGCCGTGCCCATTACACAAGCCAGTTCTTGGAAAGGACTTATCATCCTCCTCACCCTGCTCTGCCTAGCAACTTTTTTGGTCTGGCTGCCTAATCACCGCTATAATCACAGACTGGCTCCGCAAACCAAACAAAAAAGCAAAGCAAAGGTCATGCATAATAAACAGGTCTGGGCAGTGATTGTCTTTGCAGGTTTTCAATCCTTGCTCTTTTACACCGCTATGACCTGGTTACCGACCATGGCTATCCATGCAGGTCTTTCCAGTCACGAAGCTGGCTTGCTGACTTCTATCTTCTCTCTGATTAGCATTCCTTTTTCAATGACCATCCCAAGCCTGACAACCAGCTTGTCTACTCGTAATCGTCAGCTCATGCTCACTTTGGTTTCACTAGCTGGTGTGGTCGGCATTTCCATGCTCTTTTTCCCAGTCGGTAATTTCTTTTACTGGCTTGCCATCCATCTCCTCATCGGAACCGCAACCAGCGCCCTCTTCCCTTATCTCATGGTCAACTTTTCACTCAAGACAAGCGCTCCTGAAAAGACAGCCCAATTGTCTGGCCTATCTCAAACAGGAGGCTATATCCTAGCAGCATTTGGGCCAACCCTCTTTGGTTACAGTTTTGACCTCTTCCACTCTTGGGTACCAGCTGTAGCTGCCCTCTTACTCGTCGATATCCTGATGACTGTGGCCCTCTTTATGGTAGATCGGGCTGATAAAATCCTCTAAACTTTTTTCTAACAGACATCACAGCTATAAACAATGCAAAGCTAGACAAATATCTAGCTTTTTAGTACATACAAAAAATGCTAAGTTCCACTGCTAGTACAAGTGGAAGCTACTTTAAGAAGTTACCAATCTAGTTTAATACGCCTTAAAGCTGGATTAATAGCTTGTTTTATGATAGAATACTCTTGCGTATGATTAGATTTTTGACTTGTGTGTTCGCAAGTATTAACAACAATGTTATAGGAATGTTTAGCTTCACATAGTTTTATTAGCTTGAGGTTTCTTTAGGCTTTATAATAACAATCTCGTTCGCGTAAGAGTTATCATACGCTTTTTTTATGAGGAAAAACAATGACTAAATTCAATCAACTACAGACAAAAGATGAGTTTGCTAAACTCCTCGGTTTGAAAAATGATAAATACATCAACTATTTATTGTACAATATTCAAACTGATAATTTATATACTACCTTCACTATTCCTAAAAAGAATGGTGGAGAAAGAATTATACACGCTCCTAAAAAAGAGTTAAAATTTCTTCAGAAAAAATTAGCTGATATTTTATGGGAGTGCTACCTTGAAAGCTTGGAATCTAAATCTAAGGACAAAAATTTTAAAATTCCAGTACTATCTCATGCATTCGAAAAGGGGAAAAGTATTATCACCAACTCTCAAATGCATCGAAACAAGAAATATATTCTTAATATTGATTTGAAGGACTTTTTTGATTCTTTTAATTTTGGACGAGTAAGAGGCTTCTTTATAAAAGATCGAGATTTTGCTGTTTCACCAGAAATTGCTACTGTAATTGCACAAATTGCATGTTATCAAGGTAAGTTACCACAAGGAGCCCCATCTTCTCCAATCATTACAAATTTAATCACTAGAATTCTAGACTATCGAATTGTCAAAATTGCAAAAAAATATCGTTTTACATATTCCAGATATGCCGATGATATGACTTTTTCGACTAATCGTGAATTAAACTCCAATAAATTAAGAGCGAGTAAAGAATTAGAAAACTTTTTAACTGAATTAGAAAAGGTGATTGTCTCATCTGGTTTTGAAATTAATCCTAAAAAAACACGATTGAGCAACAACATGCAACGTCAAGAAGTTACTGGGTTAGTTGTAAACAAAAAAATAAATGTAAAAAGAGAATATATAAAGAATACTCGAGCAATGGCTTTTAAATTATACAAAGATGGAGTTTTTGAAATAGATAAAAAGCCTGGAACTCTCAATCAGCTAACAGGGCGATTTGCTTTTATTTTTCAAATTGAACAATATAACAGCTATTTACTATATAAGAAATCCTTAATACACAATAATCTGGATTCACAAAAATATTTATTAGGAAGAAATTCATCAAAAAAATCTGAATCAAAGTATTATTTAAAACATATTTTTTATAATCACGATCTACAAAAAGAATTATTCAACAATACAAGGAATGATGCCTATAGTTTAGTTAAAGAATTCTACAGTATTAATAAGGAACAAAAAAAATCGTACATGTCTCTATTTAATTCTAGGGAAAAAGAGTATAAAAAATTTTTGTTTTATAAATATTTTTTCGGAAATGACAAGCCTATAATTGTTACAGAGGGAAAGACCGATCCTCGGTATATTAAAGCGGCTTTAAAAAAGCTTTATGAAAATTATCCCGAACTTATTGAAAAAGATGGTGATGATTTTATATTTAAAATTGAATTTCTAAATCGTAGTAATACCGTGGAATACCTGTTTAATATCCCAGAAGGTGGAGAAGGTCTCAAGTATTGGTATAATTATTTCTCTAATAAAGAGAAATTTCAAATGGACTCAAAAGAGAAATCTCTATACCCTAATTACATTGAATATTTTCAAAAGATTACTACAAGAAAACCTCAACACCCAACAATATTCTTATTTGATAATGAACCAAATAATGGAAAAAAGGATGTTAAATCTCCCTTATTTTTGTTTGCGAATCATGCAAAAGACCTGAGAAGCCCTCAGAATGAAGAATCGAAAATTTCAGATAACTTAGAAAAAAATAGAAGAGAAGAACCTTGGCGTATTAGTAAAAAGGGGAGCTTATATATAATGGCAACTCCTTTAATATATAATATACATGACGGCAATTCATCTGATATTGAAGACTTATTATTATCTAGGAATTCGGCACCTACTTTAAAAGGAAAAAAATTTCATAAAGACGGGGGATCTTATCATTACGGAAAAGAGATTCTTTCAAAGCATGTTCTAAAGAATTATACGAAATTCGATTTTACTGAATTTATTCCATTGCTAGACGGCATCAGAGATAATATCTTAGATTATAAATCGTTATTCTAGCTTATCTTATATAGGTTTTTGTGAAACAACTGGTATTACACCATTTCCTCTAAACTTCTAGTTTTGGCTAGAAGTTTTTTATATATAAAAATTTTACACATTTCTCTTGACAGGGCTTTCTTTTAGATGTACAATGTATGTGTAGAAAAATTATATATAAAAATCTTACACATTAGAAAAGGAGGTTCCCCATGTACTTTCCAACATCCTCTGCCTTGATTGAATTTCTCATCTTGGCTGTACTGGAGCAGGATGATTCTTATGGTTATGAGATTAGCCAAACCATTAAGCTGATCGCTAATATCAAAGAATCTACACTCTATCCCATTCTCAAAAAATTGGAGGGCAATAGCTTTCTGACAACCTATTCTAGAGAGTTCCAAGGTCGCATGCGCAAATACTACTCCTTGACAAATGGTGGTATAGAACAGCTCGTGACCCTAAAAGATGAATGGGCACTTTATACAGACACCATCAATGGCATCATAGAAGGGAGTATCCGCCATGACAAGAACTGAATACCTGACTCAGCTAGAACTCTATCTCAAAAAACTGCCTCAGGCTGACCAAATTGAAGCCATGGACTATTTCAGGGAACTCTTTGACGATGCTGGAGTCGAAGGAGAAGAAGAACTCATCGCTAGCTTGGGAACTCCCAAAGAAGCGGCCCACGAAGTTCTCTCCAATCTTCTCGATAAAAAAATCAATGAAGCACCCGCTCAAAAGAATAACCGACAAATTTTGCATATCGCCTTGTTAGCTCTCCTTGCAGCACCCATCGGCATTCCTCTGGGAATCGCCATCCTCGTGGCTCTGTTCGGAATCCTTGTGGCTGCTTTGACTGTCATTCTGGCTTTCTTTGCGGTTTCCATACTAGGTATCATCGGCGGATTCCTATTTTTAGTTGAAAGTTTCACTGTCCTAACCCAAGCTAAATCAGCCTTTATCTTGATTTTCGGTTCTGGTTTACTGGCTATTGGTGCTTCTTCACTAGTCTTACTAGGTATCTCCTATGTAGCTCGCTTCTTCGCTCTACTCATTGTGCGCCTGGTGCAATTTGTTCTTAAAAAAGGAAAGAGAGGTGACCAGCATGCGTAAATTGACAAAAGGATTTCTCATTTTTGGTGTGGTGACTACCGTTATCGGATTTATCCTGCTCTTTGTAGGTATCCAATCTGACGGGATCAAGAGCCTACTTGCCATGTCCAAGGAACCTGTCTACGATAGTCGGATGGAAGAGTTGACCTTTGGCAAGGAAGTCGAAAACCTAGAAATCACTCTCCACCAACACGCGCTAACCATCACAGACTCTTTCGATGATCAAATCCACATTTCTTACCATCCATCTATTTCTGCTAACCATGATCTTGTCACAAATCAAAACGACAAAACTCTGAGCCTAACGGATAAAAAACTGTCTGAAACTCCATATCTCTCTTCAGGAATTGGCGGGATTCTCCATGTCGCAAGTAGCTACTCTCGTCGTTTTGAAGAAGTTATTCTACAAGTTCCAAAAGGAAGAGCTCTCAAAGGGATCAATATCTCAGCCAATCGCGGTCAAACTAGTATCACCAATGCCAGTCTTGAAAATGCGACTATCAATACCAATAATGGCTATCTCCTAAGAATCACAGAGAGTCGAATCAAAAACAGCAAACTCACAACCCCAAATATCATTAATATCTTTGATACAGAGCTGACAGATAGTCAGCTTGAGTCAACAGAAAATCACTTCTACGTTGACAATATTAAAGTATATGGTAAGGTAGAACTAACTTCTAAAAATGAACTTAGTATCACGCTAACTCAAAAAGAAAGCCAAGAAATCAACTTAGACCTCTCAAGTCACTATGGTCCTATTTATCAGTTATCGAAAGACGAGAGTCAACGCCACCCCAACGAATTGAGTAACCCTTACAAAACTGAAAAAACTGATACAAAAGGTCAACTCATAGCTAAGGCTGATGATTATATTAGTCTTGAAATTACAGCAAACAGACCTTAACAAACCTATTTATATCGACCACTATAACGCATAGCCCACTAAAAAGGAGGTTCTACCATGAAACAAGAATGGTTTGAAAGTAATGATTTTGTTAAATCACCAAATGAAAACAAATCAGAAGATTTATCACAAAAAATGATAGATAAAACTGAAGAAACGATAGCCGATCTCGATACACCAATTGAAAAAAATACTCAAGTAGAGGAGGAAGTCTCTCAAGCTAAAGTCGAACTTGAAAACCAGCAAGAAGAGAAAATTGAAACGCCTGAAGACAGTGAAGCGAAAACAGAAATAGAAGAAAAGAAAGCATTAGATTCTACTGAGGAAGAGCAAGACCTTTCTAAAGAAACAGAAAAAGTCACTATAGCTGAAGAGAGCCAAGAAGCACTTCCTCAGCAAAAAACAACTACGAAAGAGCCCCTTCTTCTCAGTCAATCCTTAGAAAGTCCTTATATCCCCGACCAAGCTCCAAAATCTACGGATAAATGGAAAGAGCAAGTGCTTGATTTTTGGTCTTGGCTATTAGAAGCTCTCAAATCTCCTACAAGTAAGCTTGAAACAAGTAGCACACACAGCTACACAGCCTTTCTCTTGCTCATTCTGTTTTCTGCATCTTCCTTTTTCTTTAGTATCTACCACATCAAACATGCTTACTATGGACATATAGCAACTATGCATAATCACTTCCCTGAACAATTTGCTTCATTAAATCTCTTTTCGATTATCTCTATCCTAGTAGCAACAACACTCTTCTTCTTTTCATTCCTCTTGGGTAGTTTCGTCGTGAGACGATTTATCTACCAGGAAAAGGACTGGACGCTAGAAAAGGTTCTCCAACAATATAGTCAACTCTTGGCAATTCCAATCTTCCTCACTGCTATTGCTAGTTTCTTTGCCTTCTTTGACAGCCTGCGATTTACGGCTCTCTTGTGTGTGATTAGCATTGGAATCATTCTGCTTGCTAGTCTCCATATCATTACAAGGCCAAGTCAAGCAAGTGAAACCGACTCCTTCTATCAATTATTCTTGTCTGTCCTTGTGAACGGAGTTATTATCCTCCTCTTCTTTGTAGCTGAAGTGGCACTGATTGGGGATTATCTTCGTATCTTGGCCTTTCTTTAAGATTCAATCCTGTCTTTCATGGCAGGATTTTTCTATGCCAAAAAGCAAGTCGATTGACCTGCTTCTGCTTTACTTTTCTTGTGCTAATGTTTTAAAATCTTTGTCTAAGATGGGTTGAACTTCTAATTGATTGGCGTCTAGTTGATGGTAAGATGCTGATGGTAGTGACTCTAGGAATTTTGCATAGTTCAAGCGAGCGATAGCTTCATAGTCTTCTGGTTTAGAGCCATCTCCTGTGATTTGAACCAAGTCAATCTCCCACTTGACTTCCTTATCCACCAATTGCTCAATATAGGCAGCAGGAACAAATGGTTCTCTCGGTAAAACAGTCTTGACTCCTTGAGCTAGATGGTATACACCATGCACTTGGCCTTCTCCATCCTGATAGAAGGAAACTCTTGCAAAGTAAGCATCGGTCTCTTGAACCGCACGTACACGCGCTTCAAACTGAACCAAGCCATCTTCCCCTAAAAAGCTCTTCAAATCCTCATGACTAAAGAAAACAGGATTAAAAATTCCTTGGCAAATCGTAAAACGGGCTGCAGTGTCTGCTAGATAGGCTTGAATACTTGCTTGAAAATAAGCTTCAAAGTCAAAACCATCTAGTCCTTCAATCTCAGTTCCTGTGTAAGCAAGCAGAGCATCTAAAAATGCTTTGATAATCCGCCAGTCTGTCTTCGTTAGTAGGTCAGGAAGATCGACACGGTAAGCCTTTTGACCATCAGCATAACTGACCTTAAAAAGAAATTGTGATTGCCCCACTATCGCACACTCAATATACTCGAGACGATTAAGAGGCTGACGGAGATAGACAGCATCATAGCTATGTGACTCCAAACCATCTACCAAGGCCAAGATCGACTTGGCAGTCAACATTTCCTGTTCTCCTAAAATGCTCTGTTTATTTGGAATAAAAAATGTTTTCGTCATAACTAGACTCCTTTGAAATCGTTTACATATAGTATACCTTATTTTTCTGAAAGATACAAAAACAAACTTTATACTCTTCGAAAATCAAATTCAAACCGCGTCAGCTTCGCCTTGCCGTACTCAAGTACAGCCTGCGGCTAGCTTCCTAGTTTGCTCTTTGATTTTCATTGAGTATTAATTTTTGAGTAAAAAGCATAGAAAAACAGCCCCTAAGGACTGTTTGATCTTATACAGTAGCTGCTTGATCCAAGCTTTCACCAATAGCGGCTAGGCGCTCGATTACTTCAGCTTGTGTCAATTCATTTTCTGAAACATAGCGGTTACGTGGGTGAACACGGCACTCGTGTGAGCATCCACGAAGGTACTTGTCTTCATTTTCTTCTGATGTTAAGATACGACGATTACAGAATGGATTTCCACAGTTGACATAACGTTCACATGGTGTTCCATCAAACCAGTCTTTCCCTACGATGGTTGGGTTAACATGGTTTACATCGACTGCGATACGCTCGTCAAAGACGTACATTTTTCCATCCCAAAGCTCACCTTGGACTTCTGGGTCTTTACCGTAAGTTGCGATTCCTCCGTGCAATTGACCAACATCTTTGTAGCCTTCACGGACCATCCAGCCTGAGAATTTCTCACAGCGAACCCCACCTGTACAGTAAACCACGACACGCTTGTCCATGAATTTTTCCTTGTTATCACGGACCCATTGTGGCAACTCACGGAAGTTGCGGATATCTGGGCGGATAGCCCCACGGAAATGTCCTAGGTCGTACTCATAATCGTTACGTGTGTCAAGAACAACTGTATCTTCGTCAAGAAGGGCTTCTTTGAACTCTTTTGGAGACAAGTAGGCACCTGTTGTTTCAAGTGGGTTGATGTCGTTATCAAAATCGTTGTCTTCCAAACCAAGGTGGACAATCTCTTTCTTGTATCGAACAAACATCTTCTTGAAAGCTTGTTCATTTTCTTCGTCAATCTTGAACCAGAGGTCTTCCATTCCTGGGAGACTGTGAACGTAGTCCATGTATTTTTGAGTTGTTTCGTAGTCACCTGAAACTGTTCCGTTAATTCCTTCGTCAGCGACTAGGATACGACCTTTAAGGCCGATTGATTTACAGAAAGCCAAGTGGTCTGCAGCAAATTGCTCTGCATTTTCAATTGGAGTATAAAGGTAGTAAAGTAAGACACGAATATCTTTTACCATAAGATTTGTTCTCTTTTCTATTCTTAAATTTTCAGAATTTTTCATCTAACTATACTAGTATACCTGCTTGAGAAAGCGAATGCAATTTATTTGACTGGAAATTGTAGAGGTGTCTTAATATTTCCTGAATGGTTAAATAGTGATAAGAAAACATAGATATATATGCCGTTGTTTCAAAAAATCACTGCCTTCCCCAGATAAGTCTGAGGAAAACAGTGATTACATTTTTAGGAATTAGGAATGAATACACAAAATCAATTATTCTTATGATTTTTTATTTTTCAAGAATTCATCGTATTGTTTTTGCATTTCGTTCAATACTTTTTCGTAGGCACCTTCAGATTTCAATTTTTCCATCAATTCTGGAATCGCTTTGTCTGGGTCTACAGTACCAGTGTTGATAGCTGTATCGAATTGTTGCATTGTGTTAGAGATAGCTGAGATTTCAGATTTCACATTGTCAGTGTTAAAGATGAATCCAAGCGCTGGAGATTCTTTAGCTTCAGCCAATTGTTTCTTAGAATCTTCGATTTGTTGATCTGTAACGTTTTCGTTGATGTACAGGATCCAGTTGTTACCAGTGTTCCATCCACCCATGTGAGTGTTTCCTTTGTAGCCATCAAGGACGCGTACACGATTTTCTTTACCTGCAATTTTTTCCCAGTTCTTGCCTTCTGGACCGTAAACAAGACCGTTCAAGAGTTCTGGGTTAGTGTTCAAGAGGTTCAACACTTCCATTGATTTTTCTTTGTTCTTAGAGTTGTTTGAGATAACAAAGTTAGCAACTTGTGTTGTTTGGTTTTTCTTGATGAAGTTAGTAATTGGTTTGATTTGAATATCTTTGTTAGCAACACGTGAAAGCAAGCTGTTACCGTAGTCAGCTGGTCCTACTGTTTCTTCACGAACGAACCAAGTATCTTGTTGAAGGTCAAATGAAGTATCGCTTGTTGCTACATCTTTTGGAATGTATCCAGCTTCATAGAATTTGTGAAGAGTCTTCAAGTGTTCTTTAAAGCGAGGCACTTCGTAACGGTTTACAATCTTAGTAGTGTCGCCTTCAAGGTCGATAACGAATGGAAGTCCATTTGGAACTGGGTAGTCAAAGTTATCAGATGGGATGAAGTTCTTCGTAACCGCAAATGGCACTACATCTGGAGCTTTTTCTTTGATTTGTTTCAAGACTGGTTCAAGTGTTTCATATGAAGTGACACCTGAAATATCGATACCGTATTTAGCAAGAAGAGTTCCGTTGAAGGCGAAGTTTTGAGATGATGCAACGTTGGCTGCAACTGGAACTGCGTAAATTTTACCGTTAATGCTGTTACCTTTGATGTAAGCTGGGTCAAGTGCTTTGTAAAGGTCTTTACCTTCTTTCTTATACAAGTCAGTCAAGTCAGCATAGGCACCTTTTTGAGCATTTACAACATAGTTAGATGCAAAGGCGATATCGTAGTTTTCACCAGATGATGTGATAACTGACATTTTCTTATCATAGTCACCCCATCCAAGATATTGGATATCCAATTTGGCACCAACTTTTTCTCCGATGATTTTGTTAGCATTTTCTAGCAATTCATCCAAGTTATCTGGTTTGTCACCGATTTGGTACATTTTGATAACAGTTTTTTCACCTGAAGCTGAGTCAGCAGCTTTCTTGTTGTTACCTGAAAGGTTTCCACAAGCAGCGAGACCAGCAGCCAAAGCGACTACACTAGCAGATGCAAAAGCATATTTTTTCCAGTTTTTCATGACAAAAACTCCTTTTTTATTTTTAAACTTATAAACAATGTAATGATCTTAACTTCACGC
Source organism: Streptococcus mitis (assembly GCA_018364455.1). Lineage (GTDB taxonomy): Bacteria > Bacillota > Bacilli > Lactobacillales > Streptococcaceae > Streptococcus > Streptococcus mitis_BR. Next base: position 44,650 of record JAGZLW010000008.1, read on the forward strand.
AAGGGAAGTTTGGAAATTAGAAAGGGTATTTCTCGACAAGTACTATTCTTTCACACCACCGATAGTCAAACCTTTTACAAAGTAGCGTTGGAAGAATGGATACAAAATCGCGATTGGAAGGGTTGCGACCACAACCATGGCCATACGACCTGTTTCTTTTGGAAGAGCAACTCCCAGTTGACCAGAAAGGCCGACTGCTTTGGCGATGTAATCCATATTTTGTTGGATTTGCATGAGCAAATATTGCAATGGATACAAGTTGTCACTCTTAATGTAAAGAAGGGCGTTGAACCAGTCATTCCAGAAACCAAGAGCTGTCAAGAGCGTGATGGTTGCGATACCTGGTAGTGACAATGGTAAACAGATTTGGAAGAAGATCCGGGCTTCACTGGCACCATCGATACGAGCAGATTCTAGAATGGCTTCTGGAATGGTCTTCTTGAAGAAGGAACGCATCAAGATGATGTTAAATGGTGAGAGAAGCATTGGAACAATCAAGGCCCAAACTGTATCACCGAGTTGAAGCAAACGAGTGACCACAATATAGCCTGGTACCAAACCAGCGTTGAACAACATACTAAGAAGGGCAAAGATTGTAAAGAATCTGCGGTACTTAAAGGTTGTCCGTGAAATGGCGTAGGCATAAGTTGTTGTGATAAAAACGTTTGTGATAGTTCCCACCACTGTTACAAAGACTGAGATGAAGAGGGCTTGTAGGATTTTATCCTTAAACTGTGCCAAAAATTCAAAACCATCTAATCCAAATTGTGACGGGAAGAAGCTATATCCATTTTGAAGGATACTCTTTTCATCTGTCACCGAAATCACGATAACGAATACGAAGGGTAGGATACAAGAGAGGGCAACCAAACCAGAAATGGTACTAAAGAAGATATCCGCTTTCTTACTGAAGGAGTGAATGCCGACATTATCAATTTTTTCTTTTTTAATTTTCTTTTCTGCCATATTCTCCTCCTTTCTAGAACAAGGCTGAGTTTGGATCAACTCGTCTTGCAAGTAAGTTTGATAGGATAACCAGAATCAAGCCAACAACTGATTGGTAGAGACCTGCCGCTGATGCCATCCCGATATCTGCTGTCTGAGTCAAGCCATTATATACATATACGTCCAAGACATTGGTTACGTTATAAAGCTGACCAGCATTGTGGGGGATTTGGTAGAAGAGACCGAAGTCTGCACGGAAGATGTTTCCGACTGCAAGGATGGTCAATACAGTTACCAATGGTGTCAACTGCGGAATGGTTACATTACGAATTCGTTGCCATTTGCTGGCCCCGTCCACTGTTGCTGCTTCGTAGTAGGTTGGATCAATTCCCATGATTGTCGCATAGTACATGACACTGCTATATCCAAAGCCTTTCCAAATACCTAGGAAAAGTATGAGATATGGCCAGATACCCAAGTCAGCATAGAAATTGATTTCTTTGAGACCAAGAGTTTCCAATAAATGGTTGAACACCCCTTTATCAATGTTTAGGAAGGCATCTGTAAAGAAACTGATGATAACCCAAGACAAGAAGTAAGGGAACAACATGGAAGTTTGGAAGATCTTAACCATTCTCTTAGAACGGAGCTCACTGAGGATAATGGCAATCCCTACTGATACAATCAAGCCAATAAAGATAAAGCCGAGATTGTAGAGGACAGTATTTCGTGTGATAATAAAGGCGTCTTTTGAACTAAACAAGAATCTGAAGTTATCGAGTCCGACCCATTTACTATTCATGATACTATCTATGAATCCATTACTGGTCATGTGGTAGTCTTTAAAGGCAACCACGTTCCCAAATACTGGAATGTAGAAGAATAGAATCAACCAGAGTGCCCCTGGTAAAACCATCAAGAGAAAGATCCAGTTGTCTCTCAAGGTTTTTGAAAACTTATTCATAATTTCCTCCCTTTTTTATTTTGATATCCATCTAAAAATTCCTTTTTAGACTTTTGATAACGATTACATTATTAGTATACTCCTATTTGCAGGTTAGGTTAAACTACTAATTATAGAAAAAACTCCACAAATTATTTTATGTGGAGTACTTTTTTAAGAAAGGGATGTTTCACGGGAAACACTCTGAACAAGGGACACTGTTCTTGTTTTTAAGTCGTGTAAATGGTTGAAGCTGTCGCAATGGTATGCCACTGGTTGGCTGTTGTGGCTGCGAAGTCCTTGTCTGCGTAGAAGTCTGTAAATGGTAAGATTTCCACTTCTAGCTCGTCGATGCGGTCAATCTGACCGGCCAGATAAGCCTCGATACGGCTTTCTGCTCGCTTGATGCGTTGCAAGAGTCCGCCCATACGGATATCGACCGTATCCAAGCCAAAGACCTTGTTTTCTTTCAGCCATTGGTGGCTAAAGAGGGCATGGAAGTCTTCAATTTGGCTTCTAAGTTTTGGTAATTCTTGTCTTGCGATTTCTTGCAGACTTTCTTTATCGTTTGTTTGGTAGGCCTGACGGATGCGTCTTCCCACATCGACTTTGCTACTTAAAATAGCATTCAACTGGGCCTGAGTTTCAAAGAGATAGGCATAGTTCCCAGCTTTTTCTTTAATGTCAGCAAGCGTCTCAGCAGCCTGAGCGAAGTGGGGCTTGTCTTGTTCAGGTGTCATGTGTCGGTCAAGGATCGGACAGAGAATATCCTGATAAAAGACATAGCGGTTAGGGTTGATGCCACTGAGATTGCCTGGTAGGTCTGGTAAAAGATTGGCAAGGTCAATCTGCATAAAATCTTCAACCGATAAACCTGTATTGGTCTGGAAGTGAGCAGACAAACGGTCTAGGTCATTGCGGTAGCTGAGTTCTGCCCAGATTTGCACGCTTGGTAAGACAGAGAATTGGGCTGTTTCTCCACCATTGTCCCCCCAACCCGTTACAATGACTTCTTTGATATCATTGGCACGACAGGCTTTATTGGCTTCAAGAGCGATAAGACGGCTGAAATGGTTATTGGGTGTGAAACCAATCCACTTCCAAGCACCCCCTGCAAAGGCAAGGTCATGGCTAATCTTGTGGTGGTTGCAGAAGTTGCGATTGTATTTTTCCTCGCTGTCCTGATAATAGTCCCAGTAAACCAAGGTCACACGATCTTTGAGACGGTCTAGGTAGACACGAGTTTCTTCGGGAATTTCCACATCACGGTCGTACTGCCCATCTGCTGACATAAGTTTAAAGAACATATCGCTCCACATCTGGCAGTGGAAACCATATTTGTCTGCAATATCCAGCACGCGCTCCAAGTGTTGGCACATGAGTAGACTACGATCCACAACACCGTTCAATATCAAGTAGCGTCCCAAACCAACCAAGTGGGCTTCGTCCATCCCGATATTGACCTTGCGAGTTTGTAGTTTAGACAGAGTAGCAAACATCCCATCAATCAGGTTATAGACCTTTTCTTCGCCAATGAGAAGAATATCCTCCACATCACGGAGCTCCTGGACTTCTTTGACACCCCATTTGACGAAGGCTGACAAGTGAGCCAAGGTCTGGATACATGGCACAAAGGTCATATCAAACTGCTGGGCATAGGTTTCGATTTCCTGCAATTCCTCAGCTGAGTAGGCTCCACGGAAATAGCCAAAGTAAGGCTGCCCTTCAATCTGGTAGGTGTCTTCCATGTAAAGTTCAAAGCTTGAGTAGCCCATGAGAGCCAAGACCTCAATCATCTGCTTGGCAGCAGCCACATTCAGCACTGCATTTCGAGAACAGTCTGCCATATAGGCTAAATCTTCATAAGCCGCCTGTTCCTCAATCTCTACCTTGTCACCTTCTGCTAGGGATGTTGCCAATAGGGACAAGACTCGATAAAGTTGGTGGGGTTTGCGATAGGTTAGTTGATAGTGGCCACCCTCACCCTTGATAGAGATAGAGGCTTGGTCAGACTGAGCGACAGATACTTCCACATCTGGTAAAGAAATGTGCTTTTGAAGCAACTCTATAGCTTGCGCTTGTTTGTCACTAATTCCTGTAAATCTTACCATTGATTTTCCTCCTGTAGCCAGTTGACAAGGGCACCGTAGAGATTGGAATCTGCATGATAGGTGCAGGCTTGGATAACTGGTGCGACCGTGTATTCTTCGTAGGTATCGACAAAGTATTCAACAGCTTCCTTGACACCTTGGATGAAATCTGGATTTTGACTGATAGAACCTCCCAGACTGATGACATCTGGATCGATGAGATACTGAATATTGAGCAAGCCTTGCGCCAGATTACGATTCATGCGCTCAATGGCTTCTTGACAAAGGGCATTTCCTGCTTCGGCCTCTTGGTAAATCTTGCGACCGTCCCAATCAGTCTGACCAGATTTTTCAATCACGTATCGCACCATATTTCCAGTTGACGCTAGTTGCGACCAGTTGTTGAGCTTTTCAGCAGGGGCAAGGGTGGTCATGTAGCCAAATTCCCCACCCAGACCGTGGCGACCGCGATGAAGTCTACCATTGATAATCATGGCTCCGCCAATCCCTGTCCCAATCACGACACAGGCTGCATTTTCAAGTTCTGGATGAGCCAGTAATTCACTGAGTCCAACGCAGTTGGCATCATTTTCCAGATGGACAGGAATCTGATAAGAGCTAAGCGCCTCATACCAAGAAAATCCGTGGATGTAGGGCACGGCACTGAAGCCATCAATCACACCTGTCTCTTGATTGACCGCGCCTGGAACGCTCATAGCAATCCCACTATAATCCTGTTCTGACAAACGTTGATCTAGCCAAGCTAGTAAGTCCTCCAAGTTTTCAGGCGTTGGAATGCTTGTCTTATTCAGTATTTTCCCATCAGGAGTCAGACTGGCAAACTTAATCCCAGTCCCTCCGATATCAATCGTTGCAATGGTCATTGTTTTTACCATAAAAAGGGGCGAATCAGCAGTTAGTTCTTACCTTTTCGCCCCTCCTTTCTTTTTATGTTTACTTTTTGAAATTAAATTTCTTCTTTTTTGATGAATTCTGTACGAATCTCTTGTGGTGAAATGAGGCCTCTATGAACTGGGTATGGTCGTTCAAGTAGGTCAAGGAAGAGATGTTGACTTTCCGGTACACGCACATTTTCACTACACATATTGTAGTAACGAAGAACATAGCCTTCTTCATTTTCAGCTACCTTAAAGGCTGTTGGACAGATTTGCGGTATGCTGAGAACAGAATGGCTCAAGAGGCTACCAGTCGCAGCCACGCTTCCTTCTTGTTTAGCAAGCTGAAGGCTGGTAAATGGTGTCTGCAAGGCTTTAGCACGACGATAGGCTGAGAAGCGTTCTTGGGCTTGGTGGCACTCAAGCGCAAATTCGACTTCAAACTCACGCAAGCATTGTGCTTCTGGTGTTGGGAAGTAGCCCCAGTCACCCAACTCACCTGATGCACGCAAAATAGTCACTGCAATGGTGTCGTCTCCAAGGATTTCGTATTCATTCAATCCCTTATTGGATACAGTCACCCCTTTTTCATCGTCATACAGACTGACAAAGGCTTGTTGGTGTTGAGGATTTTCAGGATTTTCCCATGAAGCTGCTGGTTTGTTTGGTCGTGTCACCACTTCATAGATGCTTTCAGAATCATTGCTTGAACGCGTGTTATGAGTCTTAACCAAGAGACGGATACGATGATCTTTGGCAGTGTTGGTAAAGCGAGTCTTGCAACGGATTTGTGGATTATCAACGAAGATAGTCATCTCAGTTTCAAGAGGAATGCTTGTCAATTCTTCTGAACGTCCAGCCTCACGCTTCATAAACTCGATGATACCTTTTTGCTCTTCTTCTAGCTTTTCATCTGCACTGACAGGCACAGTCAATTCATGTTTGAGCAAAATCTTAGCGTAGCGAGCTGTGTTTTCCAAGACCTCGTAGTCCTTAAGCTCTGCATAGATTGGCTCTGTTCCTTTTGGTTGGAAATAGATATACTCGTTTCCGATGTCACCCCGGTCTTCGAAGCGGATAAAATCTTCATAGGCTTCGTGAGTTGTCTTATCATAGACTGTGATGTTGTCATCCACACTCACCGTTACGAATGGTGTATCAATCACTCCGTTTTGGTAAATACCGTCGCGGTGTTCTTGTTTTCCTTCCAGCAATTGGAAGGTTGTCCAAGAAAGCGGTGCTAGGTGAACTGGAATGGTCACGCGCAATTGACGGGCGATACGAGCTTGGCGGAACTTATCTTTTGGTAAATCGTACTCAAAATTAGCTCCGAGATCTTCGATTTTAGCCTCTACAGGACGACCATCCAAATCCTCCACACGGTAGCTTGGCAAGGTTAAAGCAGCCATCTTCTTGTAACCTTCTGTTGGGTGCAATTCCTTAAAATCACAAGTCCCAACATCAATCACTGTGCTGACAGTATCGACCTTATCATGCAAGCCTGTGTTAATGACAGTAAAGAGATAATCACTTTGAGCCTTAGCTGTAGCGATTTTACCCTTCCATTCATTAAGAAGATTGCTCTTAACAAAGGTTCCGACTTGATTGACCTTGGCAAAACGCGTTTCCATCTCACGATGAACTTCGTCCACGCTACAGCCACAGATACTATCATGCGGCGCATTCTGCAAAAGTGTTTTCCAAGCATAGGTCAACTGATCCTTGTGGTTGTGGCCCCCAGTGATAATCGTCAAGGGTTCTACAACTTGCTCTAGGAGGTTGCTATTTTCTTGGAAGGCTTGTTTGAGATAAATACGAGATGAAGAAGTGTTGGCAAGTGTGTACCAGCCGTCTGTTTCCTGACTGGTCAACTCACCTGTAACCGTTGATAATTGCTCTGGTAGGGCACTTTCCACGGCTTGGACATATTCATCAAAAGAACTATGAACAAAGGTTACATCTGGGAAGAGTTCATTTGCCACACGAATGGCTTCACTCAAATTTTTCTGGACGGGCTGATGGTCACAGCCGTTCATCATCAACCACTGGTTGGTTGAAGCATAGTCACGCACGTCTGCCAGTTTTTGTTTCCAGAAGGTCAAGGCCTCGTCTTTATCAACTGGAATTTCATTCCCATTACTGTACCAGTTGGCAAAGAGAATCCCGAGGACACGACTTCCGTCCGCACCCTGCCAATACATTTCTGAAAACTGAGAAGTAAACTGCTCATCTTCGAGGACTTGGTTGTCAAATCCAATCGGTTTCACACCACGACCAAAGGCTGCCACGTGAATGCCTGATTTTTGAAGAATTTGAGGCGCTTGTCCCATATTTCCAAAGGTATCTGGGAAGTAACCAATCTGGGTTGATTTGCCCCATTTTGCAGCCTCCTGCTGACCGATAAGAGTATTACGGACATTGGCTTCACTTGAAATCAAGTAGTCATCTTGCAAGATGTAAAATGGACCAATTTTAAGTTTGCCTTGGTCAATGTAGCGTTGGACTTTGTCGCGATTTTCCGGGCGAATCTCCAAGTAGTCATCAAGGACAATGGTTTGACCATCCAAGTGGAAGCTCTTGAACTCAGGGTCATTTTCAAAGAGATCAAAGAGATTGTCAAATAATTCCACCAACTGCATACGGTGGCTTTCAAAAGGCAAGTACCACTCACGGTCCCAGTGACTATGTGAGATAATATGTACGACAACATTTTCCATGAAGTAAAACCTCATTCTAAATTTAAATTTTTATTGTTAACGTTTTAAATGTAAATTTGTGATTCTGACAAGAATCAGTTGCGCTAAAGCGAGCTCCTTAGCGGATATCCAAGTAATCCAAGACCAACTCACAGAACATCATGTTAGCCCAAGAGAACCATTCACGAGAATAAAGAGTTGGGTCATCCACGTGGAAGCTTTCGTGCATAACACCTGTACCACCATCGCAAGCAACCAGCTGATCCAGCAAGAATTTCTTCTCTGCCTTATCTCTTGTTGTCAAGCCTTGGATAGAAAGGGCGATTGGCCAGATATAGCGATAGAAGGTATGAGAACTTCCGAGACCACTAGCGTATTCTCCTTGGTAGAAGTATGGATTTTCAGGGCTCAGAATGGTACGACGAGTGGCTTGATAAACTTCATCATCGACTGAACAGTAGCCCAGATAAGGCGCAGCTAGCAGACTTGGTACGTTTGGATCATCCATGATACTAGCATTTCCCAAACCGTCTACTTCAAAGGCATAAATCTTTTCGCCCTTGCTGTTGGTGGTGTAAGCGTAGTTTTCGATTCCTTCTTGGATTTCAGACTGGAGACGCTTAGCATCAGCAATAATACTCTCACTATCAGCTAGGTCTAGTTCTGCAAAGATTTCTTGCACATAACCCAAGACTACTACAGCAAACATATTGGACGGAATCAAGTAGCTATACTGGCAGCAGTCATCACTTGGACGGAAGGCTGACCAGGTCATACCAGTCACTGCAAAATCAGGTCCAAAGCCATCACTTACCAGAGTATCTTCCTTGCGGTCCGTATCTCGAACAAAACGATAAGGAGAGTTCTTGTGGTCTTGTTCTACCGTCCACAGATGAAGAATTTCCTTGGTCGCTGCGACAAAAGTTTCATCAAACTGACTAGTCTCGCCAGTCTCTTTCCAGAGGAGATAGGCCAACTGCAAAGGATAGCAAAGCGAGTCCACCTCGTACTTGCGTTCCCAAATCCAGCCGTTAAGGTCTGTGTGGTCAGTCTCGTGGTGCCCCTTCCAGTTTTCCTCAATGTTAAAAGAGTTGGCATATGGATCCTTGAGAATCAAGGTCATCTGACGTTTAACCAAACCTGCAATGGTCTGACGCAGGAGGTCATCTCTTTTAGCCACATGAAGATAGGGTCTGAGTTGGGCCGTCGAATCCCGAAGCCACATAGCAGGAATATCCCCTGTCAATACAAAAGTTGAACCATCTTCTAGGATTTCAACCGTATTGTCCAAGGTGTCTGTGTAGCAACGCTCGAAAACATCCACCCACTCTGGATGGTCCTTAGCCCGCTCCGCTACTTCATCTAGCCATTCTCTAACAATTTCTTTTGAATAAATCATCGTGCAGTATCCTCTTTCAAACAAGTTTCATTTTCAGTATATAGCTTTTGAGACAGAAAATACATACACAAATGATAGTCATTTTTCTACAAAATAGTTATCTTTAAAACTCCTTTTCTAAAGGCCCCATTTTTCTGATATAATGTAGGAAAACAGCTAAAGGAAAGACTATGAAACCACTACTTGAAACCATTGATACCCGCTTTGGAACTGCCAGCAAGCATGCCTTTTCTCGGGGAAATACCCTGCCATACACAGGCGTGCCTTTTGGGATGAATTACTTTGTACCCCAGACCAGTGACCAGGAGGGATCTTGGTTTTTTGATCCGCATCTGCCTATCTTTCAGGGAATTCGATTGACCCATCAGCCCAGTCCTTGGATTGGCGACTACTCTTGGCTCCTTCTGACACCTGCCACAGGCCAGCTAGGTGGAGACAGCCTCTTTCACCGCCAGTCTTCTTATGATATCGAAAAAGCCTCTTTCCAACCTCATTATCTGAAGATTTTCTCCCTGCGCTATCAGATTGAAAGCCAGCTTACACCGACTTGCTACGGTGCTTCTATTCGTTTGGAGCAAAAGCAAGGCAAAGCCCTCTCCCTCTACCTCCACGCAGCAGATGAACTGACAGTAGAGCAAGTAGATAAGCGAACTCTTGCCCTGCGACAAGAAGGTAAAACTGAAACCAACAAAAATCCACTGATACTGTTCACTTCTCTGCAAATAAACACGGATATTCTTGCTGTTAGCCAAAAAGGTGGAGACTGGCGAATCGACTTAGCAAGTAGCCAAACCGAAATTCAGCTAGCGATTTCTTTCATCTCACCTTCTCAAGCACTGCTTAATCTACCTCAACAAGATTTTGATAGCTGTAAAGCAAGTGCCCAAGCGGACTGGGAAAATCTTCTCCATCGTTTTGACGTTATCGAGACAGGAGAGGCTGACAGAACCTTCTTTGACCACTGCCTTTATAGACTCTTCCTATTTCCTCAAACTTTTTATGAGATTGATGAATCAGGGCAAGCCATCCACATGGATCTGGCTACTGGCACTGTCAAGCCCGGTGTCCTCTTTAGCAACAATGGTTTCTGGGATACCTTCCGCACCACCTTCCCCCTCTTTGCCCTTATCATACCAGAGCATTATCGTCTCTTTTTAGAAGGCTTTCTCAATAGCTATCGCGATACTGGATTCCTTCCAAAATGGTTGGCTCCAGATGAACGGGGTATGATGCCCGGTACTCTGCTAGATGGCATTATCGCAGATAGCGCCTGCAAGGACATGACCCCTGACCTAGAAGAAGAACTCCTCCAAGCCATGCTTGAAACAGCCACCAAGTCCGACCCTCTAGGCATCAATGGTCGCCACGGACTAGCCCAATACCAAGAACTCGGCTACCTCTCTACCGACCACCACGAAAGCGTCAGCCACACTCTTGACTATGCCTATAGCGACTTTTGTATCGCCAGCTGTGCCGAAAAACTTGGTCAGAATGACATCGCGGAAACTTATAGAACTGCGTCACAAAATTACCGCCATCTATTTGATGCTGAGACAGGTTACATGCGAGCGCGAGACAATCGAGGCAACTTCCGCCCTGACTTCTCTCCTTATAGTTGGGGACGTGATTATGCCGAATGTTCAGCTATCCAAGCAACTTTAGGCGTTCTCCACGACATCCCAGACTTAATCCAACTTATGGGTGGAAAAGAAGCCTTCAGCAACTATCTTTTGAAAACCTGTCAAGATGCTCCCCTCTTTGAGACAACAGGCTATGGTTACGAGATTCACGAAATGAGCGAAATGGCTATTGCTCCTTTTGGACAAGTAGACATTTCCAACCAACCAAGCTTCCACATTCCTTACCTCTTCCGTTACAGTAACTACCCTGACTACACTGCCCTTCTCATCAAGACGCTCCGTCAGAAAGCCTTTCACCCAAGCTGGCAAGCCTATCCTGGCGATGAAGACAATGGCAGTCTCTCAGCCTGGTACATCTGGTCAGCTCTCGGTTTTTATCCGACCTGTCCAGGAAAACCAAGCTATGATCTCGGAATCCCTCTCTTTAACCACCTCCGTATCTACCTTGCTAAAGAAGGTAAATGGCTAGATATTCATACTGAGCAAAACCACAACCATTTTAACTTTGTCAAAGAATGCCGACTGGACACAACTCTAGTATCAACTATTCAACACCAAGACCTCCTAAAAGCTGAGCAACTAACCTTTACACTTAGCTGGTTGCCAAATCACTCATCAACTTCCTGAAATGCAAAAATCTCCTAGCAGACTTTCCTGCTAGGAGATTTTCTTATGAGAGGTACTCGTTTAAGCTTTGAAAATCGGATTTATCATCTGATAATTATCAAATAATCTACCAATTAAGCTTCTTCGTCTTCTTTACGACGACGGCCTGCAAGACCAAGACCAAGTAATGCACTTGCGGCAGCTGCTACCATAGCTACAGTAGAATCTGCTGTACCTGTATTTGGTAATTCTTTAGCTGCTTTACGCGCATTTGCTGCTGCTTGAGTTGTAGCTGGAGCTACAGCTGATGTTTGAGCAGATTGGTCGTTAGCTGGAGTTGCATGATTAGTTGCTGGAGCAACTTTCGCCATAAAGTCTTCGATACGTTTAACCATTGCATCCACTTCTGCTTGACTTGCGTCTGCATTGGCAAATACTTTCTTAGCGTCTGCTAATAAGTCATTCGCTTCTTTTGCAGTTTCTGCATCAAGCTTAGCTGATTCTTTAATGATCAATTCACCTAATTGATGGATAGCACCTTCTAACTTAGCTTTATCCACTTTTGCCTCAGTGTTATTAGCTGCGTTATTGCCAGAAGTTCCGTTACCGTTACCACTGTTATTGCCTCCACCATTTGATGGTACATATGGACGTTGTTTAAAGATATCTTTAGCTACGATTGTGTAAACTTTACCATCTTTAGTAATTACAGTTGCATTTCCTGCTTTGTCGAAGATAACTTCTACTACATCAGCATTTGCTCCTTTAATCTTAGCTTTTGCAGCTTCTTTTTCTGCATCTGTTAAGTTATTGAAGTCTGCTACTGTTTCTTTTTCGAAGTCAACGTTGATGTTTTCACCATTGTTCTTAGCTGCAACATCTTTAGCATCTTTAACTAATTGAGCTGCTGGAATTGTTGCTGTCTTACCTTCTGGAGTTGTTACTGTCGCATTTCCGTTTTCGTCTACTACTACAGTTGATCCTGGGTTGACTGCTTTAATTGATTCTTTAACTTTTTCAATTTCATCAGCTGTTAATTTAGCTTTATCTCCAACTAACACTCTAGTTGCTGGTGTATTTACACCATTTTGTTGAGTTGGATCAGTTAATTTATCTTCTGGAATTACTAAGTCAAGTTCTGGGATTACTAATACTGTTCCATCACCTTTAGTAACGATTACATCACCTTTATCATTTACTACTACAGTTGATCCTGGGTTTACATCCTCTACTGCTTTCTTAACTTTTGCTTTTTCTTCATCTGTTAAGTTAGCTGGATCTTTAACTACTGTCTTAGTTGCTGGTGTATTTGCTCCATTTCCTGCATTTGCTTTACCTGCGTCTGATGCTGACTTAGTTAAGTCTGTTGCTGGAATTGTTGCTGTTTTGCCTTCTGGTGTTGTTACTGTTGCGTTTCCTTTATCGTCTACTACAACTTTAGATCCTGGGTTGACTGCTTTAACTTTATCTTCGATCGCTTTCTTCTCAGCGTCTGTTAAGTTAGCTGGATCTTTAACTTCTACCTTAGCTGCTGGTGTGTTTACTGCATTTCCTGCATTTGCTTTACCTGCATCTGCTGCTGACTTAGTTACGTCTGCTGCTGGAATTACGGCTGTATTTCCTTCTGGTGTTGTTACTGTTGCGTTTCCTTTATCGTCTACTACAACTTTAGATCCTGGGTTTACTGCCTCAATTGCTTTCTTAACTTTTGCTTTTTCTTCATCTGTTAATTTGGCTGGATCTTTAACTTCTACCTTAGCTGCTGGTGTGTTTACTGCATTTCCTGCATTTGGTTTAGTTGCAGCTTCTGGATCTTTCGTCAAGTCTGCTGCTGGAATTACGGCTGTCTTACCTTCTGGAGTTGTAACTGTCGCATTTCCTTTATCATCTACAACTACTGTTGCATCTGGGTTTACAGCCTTAACTTTATCTTCGATCGCTTTCTTCTCAGCGTCTGTAAGTTTTTCTGGATTTGCTACTACTGTCTTATCTGCTGGTTTAACGATGTCGTTACCTGCA
>JAGZLW010000035.1 GCA_018364455.1 Streptococcus mitis
GGTGACAAAGATGAAGAAGAGATAAAAGAATCAGGGTTTAAAGAGGACGAGGAACAGGATAAAAAGGATACAAAAGAAAAAGCAGCCAAAGCAAAGATTCCTGGCCTCCATATCTTGCGAGCTCTAACGATTTTATTTCCAAGTCTGCTTTTATTGATTATCTCTGCTTACTTACTCAGTCCTTATGCGACCATGAAGGATATAAGTATTGAGGGAACGGTACAAACTACGGCTGATGATATCCGACAAGCTTCAGGCATTCAGGATTCGGATTATACGATTAACCTTCTGCTAGATAAGGCAAAATATGAAGAGCGGATCAAGTCTAATTATTGGGTGGAATCAGCTCAGCTTGTCTATCAATTTCCAACCAAGTTTACTATCAAGGTTAAGGAATATGATATTGTAGCCTACTATATTTCTGGTGAAAACCATTATCCTATTCTTTCCAGTGGTCAGCTTGAGACCAGTGCTGTGAGTTTGGTCAGTCTACCAGAAACTTATTTATCAGTTCTCTTTAATGATAGTGAACAAATCAAGGCTTTTGTCTCAGAACTTGCTCAAATTAGCCCAGAACTCAAGGCTGCTATCCAAAAGGTGGAATTAGCCCCAAGCAAGGTGACTTCCGATTTAATTCGATTGACTATGAATGATTCGGACGAAGTCTTGGTTCCTCTATCTGAAATGAGTAAGAAATTGCCTTATTACAGCAAGATTAAACCTCAATTGTCAGAACCAAGTGTGGTCGATATGGAAGCTGGAATTTACAGTTACACTGTGGCGGATAAATTAATTATGGAGGCTGAGGAAAAAGCCAAACAAGAGGCTAAGGAAGCTGAGAAGAAACAGAAAGAGGAAGAGAAGAAAAGACTGGAAGAACAGCAGAATAAACTAGAAGAGGAAAGGAAAAAGCTGGAGGAAGAGGGCAATCGAAATCAAACAAGTCAGCGTTCATCGCGTCGCTAGGCTTAGCTTTTCTTCTATAGCTCTTTAGTTGCCAAGTTTTTACTTGACAAGTGCTAGTAGAAATAATAGAATAATAGAAAACCTTTAAAGCAGTCCAGAGAGGCAGCTAAGGTTAGACGGTGAAAGGGTGGAGACTACCCATTTTTCGTGGAACCTTGCTGTTGGCAGGTTCCTTTTTTCGTGGCTTCTGTTGCCCAGACTCTCTCACTAGCAAAGGTAAAAGGAGAAACCTATGCGAGAACATCGTCCAGTCATTGCTCTTGATTTTCCTAGTTTTGAGGCGGTCAAGGAATTCTTAGCTCTTTTTCCAGAATCAGAAAGCCTTTATCTAAAGGTAGGGATGGAGCTTTATTACGCAACGGGGCCTGAGATTGTGTCTTACTTGAAAGGCCTGGGGCACAGTGTCTTTTTGGATCTCAAGTTGCATGACATTCCCAATACAGTCAAATCAGCTATGAAGGTCTTGTCTCAGCTTGGTGTGGATATGACCAATGTTCATGCAGCTGGTGGTGTAGAGATGATGAAAGCTGCGCGTGAAGGTCTTGGAATCCAAGCCAAATTGATTGCAGTGACTCAGCTGACATCAACGTCAGAAGCCCAGATGCAGGAGTTTCAAAATATCCAAACCAGCCTGCAAGAGTCTGTCATTCATTATGCTAAGAAAACAGCTGAAGCGGGATTAGATGGTGTCGTTTGCTCGGCTCAGGAAGTGGAAGTCATCAAACAGGCTACCAATCCAGATTTTATCTGTCTGACACCGGGCATTCGTCCTGCAGGTGCTGCAGTGGGAGATCAAAAACGTGTTATGACACCTGCTGATGCCTATCAAATCGGTAGTGACTATATCGTAGTGGGACGTCCCATTACCCAAGCTGAGGATCCTGTTGCAGCTTATCATGCTATCAAGGATGAATGGAACCAAGACTAGAATTAAAGAAATAGATTAGAAAAACAAAAGGAGAAGACCATGACACTTGCTAAAGATATAGCTAGCCACCTCTTGAAAATTCAAGCAGTTTACCTCAAACCAGAGGAGCCTTTCACTTGGGCATCTGGTATCAAGTCACCCATTTATACGGATAACCGTGTGACACTTGCCTATCCAGAAACTCGTACCTTAATTGAAAATGGCTTTGTGGAAGCTATCAAAGAAGCTTTTCCTGAGGTAGAAGTGATTGCAGGGACTGCAACAGCAGGGATTCCTCACGGAGCTATTATTGCAGATAAGATGAACTTGCCATTTGCCTACATCCGTAGCAAACCAAAAGACCACGGTGCTGGTAATCAAATCGAAGGTCGCGTAGCTCAAGGTCAAAAAATGGTAGTGGTTGAAGATCTTATTTCAACAGGTGGTTCTGTTCTTGAAGCCGTAGCCGCAGCTAAGCGAGAAGGAGCAGAGGTTCTCGGTGTTGTAGCGATTTTCAGCTACCAATTGCCAAAAGCAGATAAGAACTTCTCAGATGCTGGTGTGAAATTGGTAACACTTTCAAACTATAGCGAGCTTATCCATCTAGCCCAAGAAGAAGGTTACATTACGCCAGAAGGACTCGACCTTCTAAAACGCTTTAAAGAAGACCAAGAAAATTGGCAAAATGCCTAAAACATATAAAATCAGGTAGTCACTAGGATTACCTGATTTCTTTTTGTGATTTCATTGAGTATTAGTCGACTTTTCCGCCTTCAACAACTAGGTCATCTGCTTTAGCAGCGTCACCGTAGGTTGGGTGAAGTGTTTTTTCATAGGCCTTGTGGAAGAAGTTTTCTTTGCCTAATTTTTCAATATCTTTATTGATGAAGTCTAGCAATTCTTGGTTGCCTTTTTGAACTGCTGGCGCAATGGTATCTGGATTACCGAGGGAAGTAATTCCTACTTCAAATCCTTTATTTTCAAGCGCCCAAGCTAGGACTTCCGTATTGTCAGTAGAGAAGGCATCTCCACGTCCGTCAAGAAGGGCTTGGTAAGAGTCACTGTATTGGTCGTATTTTTGGAGTTTGATTTCTGGATGATTCTTTTCAAAATAAGTTTCAGCGGTCGTTCCTTTTGTAACAATCAAGGTTTTGCCTTCTAATTGTTTGACATCTGTAATAAGACCGGTCTTAGGTGATACGACACCCAGAGAAACTTTCATATATGGAAGGGCAAAATCAACTTGTTTCTTACGTTCATCAGTTACTGTAAAATTGGCAAGAGTAATATCCACCTTGTTTGAAATCAAGTATTCCGCACGATTTGCAGCATCGACTGAAACGTATTTGACCTTGACACCAAGGTCTTGGGCCAGTTGATTCCCAAGTTCGATATCGTAACCTTGGTAAGAACCGTCATTGTCAACGTAGCCAAACGGTTTTTTATCTCCAAACACGGCGACTCGTAGCTCACCGCTTTTTTTGATTTCATCGATTGTGCGAGCCTTGGCAGTGGTTTTACCTGACGATGCACCACCATTTCCACCTGAGCTACAAGCTGTGACAAAGATAAGGGTTAAGGCAAGTGCCAAAACAGTTAAGAGTGGTTTGAGTAGTTTCATAAGAATCTCCTTTATAGATATGAGCCAAATTGGCTAAAGTAAAAGACGTTTAAAAATTCCTGGGCTCGTTTGGTTTGCGGATTGGTAAAGAAGGCTTGAGCCGTTCCTTCTTCAGCGATTTTCCCTTGGTCGAGGAAGATAATCCGATCGGCAATAGCTTGAGCAAACTGCATTTCGTGGCTTACTAAAATCATGGTACGACCTTCTTGGGCCAAGTCATTTATGAGTTCCAGCACCTCACGCACCATTTCTGGATCCAGCGAAGCAGTCACTTCGTCAAAAAGGATAATTTCTGGATGCATGAGGAGGGCACGGACAATTGCAACCCGTTGCTTCTGTCCACCAGATAATTGACGCGCAAAGCTATGTTGTTTATCTAGCAAACCAACACGTTCCAGTAGTTGCAGAGCTTCTTCTGTTACTTCCTTCTTGTCTCTTCCCTGAGCCTTGATAGGGCCTAGGATGAGGTTTTGTAAGACATCCAGATGGGGAAAGAGTTCATAACTTTGAAAGACCATGCCAATCTTTTGGCGAACTAGATGAAAATCTTTTTTATTTTCAACGATAGACTGACCGTCCAGAAGAATATCTCCACCTTGAATACTTTCTAAGCCGTTGAGGCAACGAAGTAGGGTACTTTTCCCACAACCAGATGGCCCTAGGATAACCACAACTTCCCCTTTATTGATTTGTAGGGATAGACCTTGGAGGATAAGATTGTCTCCGAAGGATTTTTGTAGTTCCTTGATTTCTAAGATAGTTTCCGACATTTAGTTCCTCCAATGTTTTTCTAGGTGAGTGGATAGTTTGGAAATAGGAAAGCAGACTGCGAAATACAAGACCAGAATGGTTCCATAAATCCAGAAGGAAGCGGTTGGGATGGTCAGGCGATTGCTATCAATGATTTGTTGTCCAACCTTGGTAACTTCAACAACCCCAATCAGGACAACCAAGGAAGTCGTTTTAATCATCCGAGTGACAAGATTAATGGCCTGCGGTAGCAGTCTTCTCAAAACCTGTGGGATGATGATGTGGTAGTAAAGTTGAACATTGGTCAAACCTAGCGCCTGTCCACTTTCAAACTGATGCTTAGGGAGGGAAGTGATAGCTCCACGTACCAAGTCCCCCATTTCAGCTGTTCCCCAGAGGGTGAAAACGATAATAGCTGAAGTCTCACCTGAGATATTGATATTAAAGTTTCGAGCTAAGCCAAAGTAAACGATGAAGAGCAATACCAGCTGGGGCATGATACGGATGAATTCTAAATACAATCGTGTTAAAAATCGTACGATTCTAGAATGGGAGGTCATAATGATTCCCATGACTGTTCCGAACATTATGGATAAGAGGACAGACAGAATGGATATGCCAATCGTAACGCCCAATCCCTGTAAGATTCTCAGGAGATTATTTCCCTGAAAGAGTACTTGGATTCCCGAATCCTGCATGGCGGAGCCTCCTTTCTATCCAGCTAAAGACCAGTGAGATGGGTAGAAGCATGATCAGATAAGCAACTACCAACATAGCCAGCGCAATGTCTGTTTCATAGTAGAGCCCAATCAAGTCTTTGGCGACGTACATGAGGTCGGTCAAAGCTACTGCTGAGAAAATAGAGGTTTCCTTGATGAGGAAAATGACATTGGCACTAAAAGATGGTAGGGCCACCGCTGTTGCTTGCGGAAGAACCACATAGCGAAAGACTTGTGCAGGTGTCAGACCGATAGCGAATCCAATCTCCTGCTGGGTTTGACTGACGGCTTCCAGCCCACTTCGGAAAGATTCTGCCATATAGGATCCTCCTAAAAAGATCAGTCCTAAAGTGGCACAGACTTCTGAAGATAGGACAATCCCTACTCTAGGAAGACCGAAGTAGAGAAAGAAGAGTTGAATCAAAAGGGGCGTATTACGTGACAATTCAATATAGGCTGTCGCTACTTGCGCCAAAACAGGGATTCGATAATGTCGGATGATACTAACGATTAAACCGAGCAGAAAGGATCCCAGAATTCCCCAAACTGCAATATGCAAGGTCAGAAAGAATGCCTTTTGATATAGTGGTAGATATTGTTCAACAATGGACCAATCCAAAAATAGAACCTCCCATCTAGAAATAATACAGTTATTGTAGCACTTAAAATCTCCTTTGGATAATATCTATTTTTTATTGCCCTTATAAGGATTTTTTATCATAGACATAAAATTTCTGAAATTTCCAAACAAAATATTTGAAAAATTTTGAAAAAAGAGTTAAGATATTTTTGTAATATACAAAGTAAACGCTTACTTATTAAGGAGGGCATTTTATGTCATACAAAACAAGCAATGCAGAAGGTCATGTAGATTTCATCAATACCTATGATTTGGAGCCAATGGCGCAACAAGTTATTCCTAAAGCAGCATTTGGCTATATCGCTAGTGGGGCGGAAGATACTTTCACTTTACGTGAGAATATTCGTGCCTTTAACCACAAACTCATCGTTCCGCATACGCTTTGCAATGTAGAAAATCCAAGTACAGAGATTGAATTTGCAGGTGAAAAATTGTCTTCACCAATCATTATGGCGCCTGTTGCGGCTCATAAATTGGCAAATGAACAGGGTGAAGTGGCGACTGCGCGTGGTGTGCATGAGTTTGGTTCTCTCTATACAACCAGCTCTTACTCTACTGTCGACCTTCCAGAAATTACGGAAGCCCTTCAAGGGACACCTCATTGGTTCCAGTTTTACTTTAGTAAAGATGATGGTATCAATCGCCACATCATGGACCGTGTGAAGGCTGAAGGTTATAAAGCGATTGTCTTGACGGCTGATGCTACGGTAGGGGGCAATCGTGAGGTCGATAAGCGTAATGGTTTTGTCTTCCCAGTTGGCATGCCGATTGTTGAAGAATACCTGCCAGAAGGTGCTGGTAAATCAATGGACTTTGTTTACAAATCAGCTAAACAGCGCCTATCTCCACGAGATGTAGAATTTATCGCTGAATACTCAGGACTTCCTGTTTATGTCAAGGGGCCACAATGCCGTGAGGACGTTGAACGTTCGCTTGCTGCTGGAGCTTCTGGTATCTGGGTAACCAACCATGGTGGCCGTCAAATCGACGGTGGGCCAGCTGCCTTTGACTCACTTCAAGAAGTAGCAGAAGCAGTTGACAAACGCGTACCAATTGTCTTTGACTCTGGTATTCGTCGTGGCCAACACGTCTTTAAAGCCTTGGCTTCAGGAGCAGACTTGGTAGCTATTGGCCGCCCGGTTATCTATGGCTTGGCTCTCGGCGGTAGTGTTGGTGTGCGTCAAGTCTTTGAACACTTGAATGCAGAATTGAAGACAGTTATGCAGTTATCTGGAACTCAGACTATTGAAGATGTCAAACACTTCAAACTCCGTCACAACCCATACAATCCAACCTTCCCAGTTGACCCTCGTGACTTAAAATTGTATTGATAAAATAGCTTGCCTCCACTTGATGTGGAGGTTTTTCTTCGTCTATAGGAAGAATAAATCACCATTGAAATCTATATAAATATATTTTTCAGTCAAATATCTTGCTAGGGCTTTCATTTTTTGCTATACTGGTGCAGTAATTAAATAATAAAGACATTTGGGGTGCTTTAGGCTGAGATGATACCCATTGAACCTGATACAGTTAAGACTGGCGAAGGGAAATGTGAAACGTTTTTTCGTATGGCGAAATGAACGATCTAATCTTGTAAGTCAACTCTAATTCTTGATTGTAATTGGAGTTTTTTTGTTTATATAAGCTGGATGAAGGTGATACAAAGCATTTAGGTAGCTCTTCTTGAACGCCCTTGATTTTCTTTAAAAAGGTCAAGTAAAACTAGGATTTTCTTGATGTTTTGTTGATTACGAACGAGTAAAGAGAGGAAAAATAAATATGGAAAGACAAGACTATGCATTTGAACCAGGTTTGATTGTTGGAGAATTATTAAAAAGTAGTCAGAAGGATTGGCAGGCTGCAATCAATCATCGTTTTGTTAAGGAACTTTTTGCGGGGACAATTGAGAATAAGGTCTTAAGAGACTACCTAATTCAAGATTATCACTTCTTTGATGCCTTCTTATCCATGCTGGGTGCTTGCGTAGCCCACGCAGACCAGCTTGAATCCAAGCTTCGTTTTGCCAAGCAACTAGGCTTTCTTGAAGCAGACGAAGATGGTTATTTCCAAAAGGCTTTCAAGGAGTTAAAAGTATCTGAGAATGACTATCTAGAAGTAACCTTGCACCCTGTAACAAAAGCGTTTCAGGATCTTATGTATTCGGCAGTGGCTTCATCAGACTATGCTCATCTTTTGGTCATGCTGGTCATTGCCGAAGGTCTCTATTTAGACTGGGGTTCTAAAGATTTGGCTCTACCTGAAGCCTATATTCATTCGGAATGGATCAATCTCCACAGAGGTCCTTTCTTTGCAGAGTGGGTTCAATTTCTGGTTGACGAACTCAATCGTGTTGGGAAAGGTCGAGAAGATTTGACAGAACTTCAGGAACGCTGGAATCAAGCGGTCGCTTTAGAATTAGCCTTTTTTGATATTGGTTATGACGCTTAGAGAAAGTTTAGGATATTTACAAATTTGATGAGATAATTCTCTTCGAAAATCAAATTCAAACCACGTCAGCTTCACCTTGCCGTACTCAAGTACAGCCTGCGGCTAGCTTCCTAGTTTGCTCTTTGATTTTCATTGAGCATAAATCATTCAATGAAAATGAAAAAAATTTCTTAACGAAAGATAGAGATAAATCGAAATCAGTAGATCGTATAAAGTGAAAAGGAAGGATTTCAATATGACAAGTTTAAAATTATTAAAAGAAAAAGCACCTTTGGTCATTTGCATCACCAATGATGTAGTAAAAAATTTCACAGCAAATGGATTAGTAGCACTAGGTTCATCACCAGCCATGAGTGAGTTTCCAGCAGATTTAGAGGACTTATTAAAGTATGCTGGAGGTTTATTAATAAACATAGGCACATTGACAGATGAAAATTGGAAATTATACCAAGCTGCTCTGAAAATTGCAGAGAAATATAATGTCCCAGCAGTGTTAGATCCTGTAGCCTGTGGAGTAGGAGAATATAGAAAAAAAGTAGCAGATGATCTAATCAACAATTATAAACTAGCAGCGATTAGAGGAAATGCTGGCGAGATTGCCTCTTTAGTAGGAATAAATGTGGCATCTAAAGGAGTAGATAGTGCGGGCGTAGATAATATTGATGAAATTGCTCTAGCAGCAAATAAGAAGTTCAATATTCCAATAGTAGTAACAGGTGAAGTGGATGCTATTGCGGTAAATGGAGAAGTGGTAATGATTCATAATGGTAGTGCCATGATGCCAAAAGTCATTGGGACAGGATGTTTATTAGGGGCTGTAGTAGCAAGCTTTATCGGACTAGAAAAAGGTCAAGAATTGAAATCATTAGAAACAGCAATGTTGGTTTACAATATCGCTGGAGAAATGGCAGAAAAACGTCCAAATGGGCATCTTCCTGGAACATTTAAAGTTGAATTTATAAATGCCTTATACGAGATTACAGACGAGGATGTAAAGGAATTCAAAAGAGTGAAGTAAGATGTTTTATAAAGAATTACTAAAACTATATTTTATTTGTGGAACGACTACTTGCCAAGGAAAAGATCTATATACGGTCGTTGAGGAAGCCTTAAAAGGTGGTATAACCTTATTTCAATTTCGTGAAAAAGGTGAGGGAGCCTTAGAAGGTAAAGAAAAAGTCGAATTAGCAATTAAACTACAGGATCTTTGTAAAAAATACAATGTTCCATTTATCGTTAATGATGATATCGATTTGGCAATGGAAATTGACGCTGATGGTGTACATGTAGGACAAGATGACCTTGGAGTTGATGAAATTAGAAAATTGATGCCAGATAAAATAATTGGTCTTTCGATAAAAAACGAGGAAGAATTTCAACAATCAAAAGTTGAATATGTAGATTATGTTGGTGTTGGTCCTGTATTTGATACCCAGTCAAAAGATGATGCTGGTGGCGCTATAGGTTATGAAGGTCTTAAATTGATGAGAGAACTATTGCCACAAATGCCCTTAGTTGCAATTGGTGGCATACAGACGCAGCATATTAAAGATATTATGAAGACCGATGTTGACGGCGTTTCAATCATTTCAGCAATATCGTATGCAAAAAATATAGAAAAAACTGTTCGGGAAATGAGTGAACAATAGGTATCTATCCTTGGATTCTAAGTCAGTGGAAGTTTCCCTTTTCTAAAAAGCTATGCCTAGATTTAGCTCAAATGGCTAATCTATCAAACAAGACATTTGTTTTTTGAAAAAGAAAGATCTACTGTCTTTTTGAGTACAAGGCTGTATTTCCAGTTCAATTTCTTGAACTAGAATAAATCGTTTGTTAAAATAATTATATAATTAAATAATAAAGACATTTGGGGTGCTTTAGGCTGAGATGATACCCATTGAACCTGATACAGTTAAGACTGTCGAAGGGAAATGTGAAACGTTTTTTCGTATGTCGAAATGAACTGTCTAATCTTGTAAGCTGAACTCTAATTATTGATTGTAATTGGAGTTTTTTTGTTTATATAAACTGGATGAAGGTGATATAAAGCCTTTTGGTAGCTTACCTTGAGTGCCCCATTTTTCTTTTAAAAAAGGAGTTTTTTATGTTGAAAAAATGGCAGTTAAAAGATGTTATCTTACTTGCTTTCTTGTCTATCTTTTTTGGTGGCGTTTTTGTAGGATCTGGCTATCTGTTTGATATCCTCACTCTGATTTTAGCCCCTCTTGGCTTGCAGGCCTTTGCCAATGAAATACTCTTTGGTCTCTGGTGTATGGCTGCGCCCATTGCTGCCATTTTTGTTCCAAGAGTGGGAAGTGCAACGATTGGTGAAGTGCTAGCTGCGCTTGCTGAAGTCCTTTATGGTAGCCAATTCGGTCTAGGCGCTCTTTTGTCTGGCTTGGTTCAAGGTTTGGGAAGTGAACTTGGTTTTATCGTAACCAAGAATCGCTATGAAAGTTGGCTCTCTCTAACTGCCAATAGTATTGGGATTACGCTTGTTAGCTTTGTCTATGAATACATTAAGTTAGGTTACTACGCCTTCTCCCTTCCTTTTGTCCTTTCCTTGTTTGTAGTACGTTTTATTTCCGTCTTTTTCTTCTGTACCATCTTGGTTCGTGCCATTGTCAAACTCTATCATCAGTTTGCAACTGGGGGCAAGGCATAGATGGGGCTGGAATTACGGGAGATTCAGTCCCCAATTTTTTCGGAACCGCTTGATTTTACTTTTCATGAGCAAGCTTTTACCTTGTTAGTTGGGAGTAGTGGGTCTGGAAAATCGAGCCTCTTTCAAGTTATTGCCCAAGTTAGTTCTCTTCCCTATAGCGGTCAAGTACTGATAGATGGGAGCGAAGTCAGTCAGCTTTCTATCATCGAACGTGCCCAGACGGTTGGTATTCTCTTTCAAAATCCCAATCATCAATTTACCATGGAGAGCTTGTTTGAGGAGTTGATTTTTACCTTGGAAAATATTGGGCATCCCGTTCAGGAAATTGATTCTAAAATAGCAGAGGTGGTCCAGCAATGTCGTTGCAAGGACATCTTGCACCGTCCAATTCATCACTTATCAGGTGGGGAAAAGCAAAAGGCTGCTTTGGCTGTTCTCTTTGCTATGAATCCTAGGGTCTATCTTTTGGATGAGCCCTTTGCTTCCATTGATCGCAAGAGTAGGATAGAGATATTGGAGATTCTAAAAGAGTTGGTCTCTAATGGGAAGACAGTTATTTTGTGCGACCATGATTTATCTGATTATGAAGCCTATATCGACCATATGGTGGAGCTAAGAGACGGACAACTAAGGGAAGTGTTTCAAATCCCTACCTCTGAGATGACACAGGTTGCTTCAAAGGAGGTTGCTTCTAGCTCAGAACTATTCCATATGGATCGAACGACTTGTGAGCTGGATAAGCGTCCCCTCTTTTCGATTGCGGATTTCACATTCTACCAAGGAATTTCTTGTATCTTGGGTGATAATGGTGTCGGGAAATCCACCCTCTTTCGGTCTATTCTTCAATTTCAAAAGTATAAGGGGCGCATTACGTGGAGGGGGACGGTTCTCAAAAAGAAAAAGAGTTTGTATCATGATTTGACGGGTGTTGTTCAGGAGGCTGAGAAGCAGTTTATCCGAGTCAGTCTGCGAGAGGAACTTCAATTAGATGGACCTGATTCTGAAAGAAATCAGCGTATTCTCCAAGCTTTACGGTATTTTGATCTGGAACAGGCGCTCGATAAGAGTCCTTATCAATTAAGTGGTGGTCAGCAAAAGATTCTTCAGCTCTTGACCATCTTGACCAGCAAGGCTTCTGTGATTTTACTAGATGAACCTTTTGCTGGTTTGGATGATAGAGCCTGCCATTATTTTTGTCAGTGGATTGTGGAAGACAGAAATCAAGGAAGAAGTTTTCTGATCATTAGCCATCGTTTAGATCCCTTGATCTCTGTGGTTGATTATTGGATTGAGATGACTAGTCAGGGTCTCAGTCATGTGAAAGAAGTGACAATTACCAAACCACTCACATCTCAGATTAGCAATACCCAAGGGGAGGTGAGATAGTATGGTCAAAGTAGCAACCCAGACACCGATTATCAGTCTCTTCTTGCTGATTTTATCCTTGGAAACATCTTTCATTCCTTCGATTACTCTGAATCTTTCGGTAGTCGCATTTTGTATCCTCTTTATGCTCTATTACCGTCGATTTAAAGTATTGGCTTGGATGATTCTGCTCGCCATTTTGCCATCCTTTGCCAACTACTGGGCAGTTCAGTTACATGGGGATGCTTCGCAGGCAGTCATGCTTGGAATGAGGGCCTTTGTGACCGTTTGTATTGGTCTTGTTTTTGTTTCCTCTATTTCCCTAAAAGAGCTTCTCTTGTACTTGGCTCAAAAGGGGTTATCACGCTCTTGGTCCTATGCCTTGATTGTGGTATTCAATTCCTTCCCCCTCATTCAGCAAGAAATCAAGTCTCTCAAGGAAGCTTGCCTATTACGCGGTCAAGAACTGCATTTTTGGTCTCCCTTGATTTACAGCAAGGTTCTGATGACAGTCTTTAGATGGCGCCATCTTTACCTGAGAGCTCTATCGGCGCATGGATATGACGAACATGCACAGGTGGAGAATCGCTATCGGACTTTTTATATTCCTCAAAGGACACTATTCATCTACCTGCTTTTCTTTTTATTGCTTCAAACCAGTCTATTTTTATAAAGGAGTTATTATGGAATTTACAGATATTGCGATGGAATTATCTAAGGAAGCTTGGCAGGCTTCCTTTCATCACCCCTTTGTTTTACAGTTGCAAGAGGGAAATTTAGAGCCGTCCATCTTTCGCTATTACTTGATTCAGGATGCCTACTATTTGAAGGCCTTCTCAGAAGCCTATCACCTCTTGGCTGATAAGACTTCAAACCAAGAGATGAAAAGACTCTTGAAACAAAATGCACAGAGTCTAGTGGAGGGTGAATTATTTATCCGCCAACAATTTTTCAAGGAATTGGAAATCAGCGACCAGGAAATGGAGCAACATCCAATCGCTCCAACCTGCTATCATTATATCTCTCACATTTATCGTCAATTTGCAGAGCCAAACTTGGGCATTGCCTTTGCGAGCTTGCTGCCTTGTCCTTGGTTATACCATGATATAGGTAAATCACTTAATCTTAAACCATCACCAAATCCTCTCTACCAACAATGGATTGAAACTTATATTACGGATGAGTTGGAGCAGCAGATCAGAGAGGAGGGAGCGCTGGTCAATCAACTCTATCGAGAAAGTGACGAGACAGACAGGAAAAAAATGCTAGATGCCTTCCACATCAGTGTTCATATGGAAGCTAAGTTTTGGGAAATGGCCTACCAACACCAGACATGGAAGAGCGATTTACAGTCTTTAGAAACAGGAGAAGAATAGAAACATGAGAAAGCACCAATTACAAGTTCACAAATTAACCATTTTATCTATGATGATTGCCCTTGATGTAGTCCTTACGCCTATCTTTCGGATTGAGGGAATGGCACCGATGTCCAGTGTAGTCAATATTTTAGCAGGAATCATGATGGGACCTGTTTATGCTTTGGCTATGGCTACAGTGACAGCCTTTATCCGTATGACGACTCAAGGGATTCCGCCTTTAGCTCTCACAGGAGCGACTTTTGGAGCCCTTCTAGCAGGTCTCTTTTATAAGTATGGTCGAAAATTTTACTTTTCTGCTTTGGGAGAAATTTTGGGAACAGGTATTATTGGTTCTATTGTTTCCTATCCTGTTATGGTACTCTTTACAGGATCAGCTGCTAAGCTTAGCTGGTTTATCTACACGCCTCGATTTTTCGGAGCAACCTTGATTGGTACAGCGATTTCCTTTATTGCCTTTCGATTTTTAATCAAGCAGGAATTCTTTAAAAAAGTTCAGGGATATTTCTTTGGTGAAAGGATAGACTGATGCAGGCATTTACAAATCCTTTTCCTCTGGAAACGACTTCCCTCATTCACTGTATTACCAATGAGATTTCTTGTGAGATGCTAGCAAATGGGATTTTGGCTCTGGGATGTAAACCAGTTATGGCAGATGATCCCCGTGAGGTTCTTGATTTTACTAAGCAAAGCCAGGCGCTCTTCATCAATTTGGGGCATTTGTCAGCTGAGAAGGAAAAAGCAATCCGTATGGCAGCTTCTTATGCAGATAAAATTTGTCTCCCAATGGTAGTAGATGCTGTTGGCGTAACAGCTTCATCCATTCGTAAGAGCTTAGTCAGAGACCTTTTAGACTATAGACCTACGGTCCTTAAAGGAAACATGTCAGAAATTCGAAGTCTTGTTGGCTTAAAACATCACGGAGTTGGGGTCGATGCCAGTGCTAAAGATCAAGAAACTGAGGATTTGCTTCAAGTCTTGAAAGACTGGTGTCAGACCTATCCAGGTATGTCATTCTTAGTCACAGGCCCCAAGGACCTCATCGTTTCGAAGAATCAGGTCGCTGTACTGGGAAATGGCTGTGCAGAATTAGACTGGATAACAGGGACAGGAGATTTGGTTGGAGCTTTAACAGCTGTTTTTCTCAGCCAAGGAAAGACTGCCTTTGAAGCTTCGTGTCTAGCGGTCTCTTATCTTAATATCTCCGCTGAGAGAATAGTTGTTCAAGGAATGGGATTGGAAGATTTTCGATACGAAGTTCTCAATCAGCTTTCACTCCTAAAAAGAGATGAAAACTGGTTAGATGCCATCAAAGGAGATGTTTATGAACAGAGAGGCGCTTAGACTGTATCTTGTAACCAATCGCTACCAAGATTCCGTGGAAAGCTTTCTTGAAAAGGTTGAGACGGCTTGCCGTTCAGGGGTTACCATAGTCCAATTACGAGAAAAAAATCTCACAACCAATCAATATTATCAACTGGCGAAACAAGTCAAGGAAATAACAGATGCCTATCAGGTACCCTTGATAATCGATGATCGCTTGGATGTCTGTCTGGCGGTTGATGCTGCTGGTCTGCATATCGGAGACGATGAACTACCAGTTTCGGTTGCCCGCAAAGTCCTAGGTCCTGAAAAAATCCTCGGTGTCACAGCTAAAACTGTAAAAAGAGCCCTTGAGGCAGAAGAAGGAGGGGCGAATTACTTGGGGACAGGAGCCATTTTCCCGACTACGACCAAGGAAAATGCGCCTATCACCCTGATTTCAACCTTGAAAACAATTTGCCAAACGGTTGCCATTCCAGTAGTTGCTATTGGAGGCTTGACGTCAGAGAACATTGAACAGCTTATTGGCACTGGCATAGCTGGTGTAGCTGTAGTGCGTGATTTGATGCAGGCAGAAGATATAGAGGCAAAAACGCAAGCCTTCTTAACAAAGTTGGATGACATTATTTTCTAATTAATACTCAATGAAAATCAAAGAGCAAACTAGGAAGCTAGTCGCAGGTTGCTCAAAGCAAAGTTTTGAGGTTACAGATAAAGCTGACGTAGTTTGAAGAGATTTTCAAAGAGTATAAAAACTCTCTAATTCCCTTAAAGCGGGAACTAGAGAGTTTTTTTAATCTTTAAAGCTTGTATGGTTGACTGGGCCAGAACCATGACCGAGTTGAGGAGCGTCTTGGATGGCTTTTGTGATAAATGCCTTGGCTTTATCGACTGCTTGATAGAGGGTTTTCCCCTTGGCTAGTTCAGCAGTAATCACTGCAGCAAAGGTACATCCAGTACCATGTGTATGACAGGTTTGAATTCGTGGACTTTCCCAGACAAATTGGTCATCCTTGGTAAAGAGGAAATCCTTGGCACCGCCTTCGAGATGCCCACCTTTGATGACCACAGACTGAGGACCAAATTCTTTTAAAATCAGGCGACCGGCACGCTGCATGTCTTCAGGATCATGGATTGAAAAACCAACAATCTCTTCTGCTTCAGGAAGATTGGGTGTGATAATACTTGCAAGGGGAAGCAGGTTTGTTTTTAGGTAGGTTCTGGCACTAGTATCTATCAGGGTATCACCGCTTGTTGCGACCATAACAGGGTCGAGGACATAGGGACAATCCAGCTTTTTAAGATAGGGCTGGATGATTTCCATGATTTCAGTAGTTGCCAACATTCCAGTTTTTACAGCCTGAGGTGGAATATCCGAAAAGACACTCTCCAATTGGGCTTTTAACATTTGAGGAGAAACGTGCTCGATTAATTGAACACCTCTGGTATTTTGAGCGACAAGACTGGTCACAACAGCCATTCCATAGACATCTCTCGCTTGGAACGACTTTAAATCAGCCATAATGCCAGCACCACCACTAGGGTCAGTTCCTGCAATGGTCAAAGCAACGGGTAAATAAGTCATCTAAAACCTCCCAACCAACTGAAGTTTGTATTCTTAAGAACAAGCTAATCTGTTTCAGGAAGGCAATAGAAGACTGCTAGTCCCCATTATCATTTCTACTTCCATCAGCTAGCATTACCTAGATTGAGTCAAAGGGTCTAACAGTTGTTAATCTCAGCTTTACGCACCCCTAGTGGTTGTTTTCTTTTTTCTTTAGTATAGCATATTTTTATAGTTTATATAGTAAAATTTGATTGAAAATCCTTTATCAAATGGTTAAAATTCAAATTTTCAAAGAAAAGATTAATTTTATAATTGACAAATGTAGATTTTAAGAGTATACTGATAATTGTAATCGACAAATGTAGATTTTGGAGGTGTGATTATGCAGATTTCAGATGCAGAATGGCAGGTCATGAAGATTATTTGGATGCAAGGAGAGCAGACTAGTACGGATTTGATCAGGGTTCTGGCGGAGCGGTTCGACTGGTCCAAGTCAACCATTCAAACTCTTTTGGCTCGTTTGGTTGAGAAAGAGTGTCTGACAAGGAAAAAAGAAGGTAAGTCCTTTGTTTATTCGGCGCTTTTAACTCTAGACCAAAGCCGAGACTTGCTTGTCCAAGATATCAAGGACAAGGTTTGTTCCCGTAGGATTAAGAACTTGTTGGCTGATTTGATTGCTGAATGTGATTTTACTAAGGCTGACTTGGAAGACTTGGAAGCTGTGATTTCTGAGAAGAAATCAAGCGCTGTGACAGAAGTAAAATGTAATTGTATGTAAAGGAGACGTCATGTTAAATAGTATTGTAACCATTGTTTGTATTGCCCTTATCGCATTTATCTTGTTTTGGTTTTTCAAAAAGCCTGAAAAATCTGGACAAAAGGCCCAGCAAAAAAAGGGCTACCAAGAGATTCGAGTGGAAGTCATGGGAGGCTATACGCCTGAGTTGATTATCCTTAAGAAATCAGTGCCAGCCCGCATTGTCTTTGACCGCAAGGACCCTTCACCATGTTTGGACCAAATTGTTTTTCCAGATTTTGGTGTGCATGCGGACCTGCCTATGGGGGAAGAGTATGTAGTGGAAATCACACCTGAGCAGGCTGGAGAGTATGGTTTCTCTTGTGGCATGAATATGATGCACGGTAAGATGATTGTAGAATAGGAGAATGATATGACTGAAATTGTAAAAGCAAGTCTTGAAAATGGTGTTCAAAAAATCCGTATCACGGCAGACAAAGGCTACCATCCAGCTCATATACAGCTTCAAAAAGGGATTCCAGCTGAGATTACCTTTCATCGAGCAACTCCTTCAAACTGTTACAAGGAAATTCTTTTTGAAGAAGAAGGCATCTTAGAACCAATCGGCGTAGACGAAGAGAAAGTCATTCGTTTTACACCTCAAGAATTAGGCCAACATGAATTTTCTTGTGGCATGAAGATGCAAAAGGGAAGTTATACAGTTGTTGAGAAGACTCGAAAATCTCTATCACTTTTACAACGTTTTTGGATTACTAGTATCTTTACTGTGCCTCTTGTGATCCTCATGATTGGGATGTCGACAGGAGGAATTAGTCACCAAGTCATGCGTTGGGGCACCTTTTTAGCCACAACACCGATTATGCTAGTAGCAGGTGGTCCTTATATCCAAAGTGCTTGGGCTAGTTTTAAAAAGCACAATGCCAATATGGATACCTTGGTTGCTCTGGGAACCCTAGTGGCCTATTTCTATAGCTTAGTTGCCCTCTTCGCTGGCCTCCCCGTTTACTTTGAAAGTGCTGCATTTATCTTCTTCTTCGTTCTTATGGGAGCCGTTTTTGAGGAGAAAATGCGGAAAAATACTTCCCAAGCTGTGGAGAAATTACTTGACTTGCAGGCTAAAACTGCAGAAGTCTTGCGTGAGGATAACTATGTTCAAGTTCCTTTGGAGCAAGTCAAGGTAGGTGACCTGATTCGAGTGCGTCCCGGTGAAAAGATTGCGGTTGATGGTGTCGTAGTAGAAGGTATCTCTAGTATTGATGAGTCTATGGTGACAGGTGAGAGTCTGCCTGTGGACAAGACAGTTGGAGATACTGTCATTGGCTCAACCATCAATAATAGTGGAACACTTGTTTTTAGAGCAGAAAAAGTTGGTTCAGAGACTGTTTTGGCTCAGATTGTGGATTTTGTGAAGAAAGCTCAGACAAGTCGTGCGCCGATTCAGGACTTGACGGATAAAATTTCAGGGATTTTTGTCCCAGCAGTTGTCATTTTAGGGATTGTGACCTTTTGGGTTTGGTTCGTCTTGCTCAGGGATAGTGTAGTTGTGCTTGGAGCGAGCTTTGTGTCTTCGCTTCTCTATGGAGTAGCAGTTCTGATTATTGCCTGCCCTTGTGCATTGGGACTTGCAACACCGACAGCCCTTATGGTGGGGACAGGTCGCAGTGCTAAGATGGGAGTTCTCCTCAAAAATGGAACGGTTCTACAGGAAATCCAGAAAGTCCAAACTATTGTTTTTGATAAGACAGGAACTTTGACGGAAGGGAAACCTGTGGTCACAGATATCATCGGCAACGAAGTAGAAGTGCTTGGATTGGCAGCTTCTTTGGAAGAAGCTTCTCAACACCCACTGGCTGAAGCCGTTGTGAAACGAGCGAGTGAAGCTGGACTTGAGTTTCACACTGTTGAAAATTTCCAAGCCTTGCACGGAAAAGGTGTCTCAGGGCAAATCAATGGAAAACAAGTTTTGCTTGGAAATGCTAAAATGCTGGATGGCATGAACATTTCTAGCATTTATCAAGAAAAACTAGAAGAACTAGAAAAAGAAGCTAAGACAGTTGTGTTCTTGGCTGTTGACAATGAAATCAAAGGCCTGCTTGCTCTGCAAGATATTCCAAAGGAAAATGCTAAGTTTGCCATCAGTCAGTTGAAAAAGCGTGGTCTTAAAACAGTCATGCTGACAGGAGATAATGCAGGTGTGGCGCGTGCTATTGCCGATCAGATCGGAATCGAAGAGGTCATTGCAGGTGTCTTACCAGAAGAAAAAGCCCATGAAATCCATAAACTACAAGCGACTGGAAAAGTAGCCTTTGTTGGTGACGGTATCAATGACGCTCCTGCCCTCAGTGTAGCAGATGTGGGGATTGCTATGGGAGCTGGAACAGATATTGCCATCGAGTCAGCAGATTTGGTGTTGACAACTAATAACCTCCTAGGAGTGGTTCGTGCCTTTGACATGAGTAAGAAAACCTTTAATCGAATTCTGCTCAATCTTTTCTGGGCCTTTATCTACAATGTCGCCGGAATTCCGATTGCAGCAGGAGTCTTTTCAGGTGTTGGACTGGCCCTCAATCCAGAACTAGCTGGTCTAGCCATGGCCTTTAGTTCTGTATCTGTTCTGACTAGTTCACTCTTACTAAACTTTAGTAAAATAGACTAAAAGCGGGCTTGCTCGCTTTTTATACTCTTCAAAAATCTCTTCAAACCACGTCAGCTTTATCTGCAACCTCAAAGCTGTGC
The DNA here is from genome assembly GCA_018364455.1 of Streptococcus mitis. Lineage (GTDB taxonomy): Bacteria > Bacillota > Bacilli > Lactobacillales > Streptococcaceae > Streptococcus > Streptococcus mitis_BR. The sequence goes on from JAGZLW010000035.1 coordinate 19,844, forward strand.
TTTGAGCAACCTGCGGCTAGCTTCCTAGTTTGCTCTTTGATTTTCATTGA
>JAGZLW010000036.1 GCA_018364455.1 Streptococcus mitis
CCACATAAATTTTATTTCATATTCTTTAAAGCTGTTTACTCTGTTAGCAATTGTATTTGATATGATCAAATAAGATGAATAGTTTATTGAATCCCTTTCTTATTTATTACATAATTCAATTTATGTAATCTATAAACTATCCAAGGCATTCTTTTGTTCATCATTTACGATATGGGTATAGAGGTCAGTGACTTGTGTACTGGCGTGACCTAGCTGGTGACTAACCAAAACTTGTGATTTAGTTGCATCATAGAGCCTAGTTGCTAGGGTGTGGCGCAGTTTATGGGGGGTTACACGCACTTTAAAATCCTCTGAGTATTTAGCAACCATTTTCTCAACGCTGGAAGCATCGATACGATTGGGAACACCTCGATAGAGAGTTAGAAAGAGTGCAATGTCCGTCTTTTCAGTCTTATAGCGTTGATTTCGAATGGCGAGATAATTCTCTAGATAAGGCTTAGCAAAGGCAGCGACATTGACCGAGTCACGTTTGCCACCTTTTCGGGTGACATCAATAACCATCATCTTGAGATTGAGATCTCTTAGATCCAGATTAACAGCTTCAGATAAGCGAACACCCGATGCCAAGAGAAGGGCAATAATGGCCAAATCACGTTCTTTATTTTTATTAAAGGAGGATAAGGCACGATTTGAGAGCTGTTGTGGGTACTCTTGGTCAATATAAGTTAGAAAACCTTCTGTTTCATCACCTAGAAAGAGCTTTTGCTTGATGTTTTCAGCTCTAGCAGCAAGTGTCTCTTTCTTTTTCTTGGTTGAAACTTTCTTCATTACATTTCGATAGAAATAAGGTTCTCCCTGATCATTTTCAACTTCCTCGGTCAGATACTTGTAAAGACTAGAAAGTGCTGACAAGGTCCGATTGATAGTTGTCTGTGAAACACCTTGCTTGGTTGTATTAGCATTCAGTAAAGGACGTTCACGTAGGTAAAGGATAAAGGATTCCATGTCTTTCTTAGACATATTTTCCAAGACCGATAAAGGGATATCAGATATTTTATCGGCGTTTGAAATTCCAGACTCCAAAACCCAGCTGAAAAATCGATCGTATTCCTTGAGGTATTCATACAAGGTTGTAAAACTGTAGGGAACAGCAAGTTTAGATTGATAGTATGCTAGAACATACCAGGGCATGATTTGTTTTAATTTATCGATTCGTTCCAGTAAAATTTCACGCTTCATGTATTTTCTCCATATATAAGTCTACTAGTAGTATAGCATAGACTTATGCATTTTTCAAGAAAATTATAGTTTTTCGGAAAGATGATATAGCAGTTTTTTTAAGTGATAAAAAGACTTAGACCTAAGATATAACTAAAAATTTTTTTTCGTTCAAAATTGTCTAAAATGTACATTTCGATTATAAAGTACATTTTTCAAAGAGTGTACATTACCCCTTAAACTCAGTCCTATCAAGGGTTTATCCACTGTCAATGAAATAGTCAACAGAATAAGGAAAATGATAAAGAACTCACCCACTAAACTTCTGTTAATACTACACAACTGAAGAGCTATATATAGTCTTCTTTTTACCAAAGTTCAATTATTTGTATGTGAAAGGTTTTATCAGTAAAAAAGAGGGGAAGTCCCCCTCTCAAGATTTTATTTGACTGCTTCTTTCAAAGCATCTACCTTGTCCAAACGTTCCCATGGAAGGTCAATATCTGTACGTCCCATGTGTCCATAAGCCGCTGTTTGACGGTAGATTGGACGTTTAAGATCCAACATTTGGATAATCCCTGCAGGGCGAAGGTCAAAGATTTGACGAGCCGCTTTTTCAAGTTTACTTTCAGCTACTGTTCCTGTACCAAAGGTATCGATACGGACAGAAACAGGTTGCGCAACACCGATAGCATAGGCTAACTGCACTTCTGCCTTCTTAGCAAGACCTGCTGCAACGATGTTCTTGGCAATATAGCGAGCTGCATATGACGCAGAACGGTCCACCTTAGTCGCATCTTTACCAGAGAAGGCACCACCACCATGACGAGAGTAGCCACCATAAGTATCTACGATAATCTTACGACCAGTCAGACCTGAGTCCCCTTGAGGTCCACCGATTACAAAACGACCAGTAGGATTGATGAAGAATTTTGTTTGCTCATCCAAGTAAGAGGCTGGAATAACTTCTTTGATAACCTTGTTAATGACATCATTGTGAATTTGTTCGTTGCTTACTTCTGGATCGTGCTGAGTTGAAATAACGACTGTATCCACACGTACTGGACGGTCATTTTCATCATACTCAACTGTAACTTGTGATTTAGCATCTGGGCGAAGATAGCTGATTTCCCCAGATTTACGAAGATCTGCTAAACGACGAACTAATTTATGACTGAGTGAAATTGGCAATGGCATGAGCTCTTCTGTTTCATCCACTGCAAATCCAAACATGAGACCTTGGTCACCAGCACCAATCAAGTCAAGTGGGTCTTGATCTGCATTCCCACGAACCTCCAAAGCTTCGTTAACACCTTGGGCAATATCGGGTGACTGCTCAACAAGTGACGGATGGACTCCCACTGTCTCAGCAGAAAATCCATATTCTGTATTGGTATAGCCAATCTCTGCAATGGTATCACGAACTACACGGTTAATATCCACATAGGCATTTGTAGAAATTTCACCAAAAACATGGACAGAACCAGTATATACAGATGTCTCAGCAGCAACATGCGCCTCTGGATCCTTTGCTAAAATAGCATCCAAGATAGCATCTGAAATTTGGTCTGCAATCTTATCTGGATGCCCCTCAGATACAGACTCAGACGTGAATAATTTACGTTCTGACATAAAAATGTCCCCCCTTAAAAATAGTGTTATAGAGTTACAAAGTACTGGTAGGAAAACTCCTTAGTAATGAATACCTACCATCTTATCGGGACTATATAACTTTATCATTATACCATTTTTAAGTGCAATTTGCAGTCTATATACTCAATAAAAATCAAAGAAAAGCTTTTTGATTGTATATAAAACTAACTAAATTAGTAACATATACCTAATACAAGATGACGCTAACTTGTTTTGAAGAGTATTAATGTACTGTTTCAATTTCTACTAATCTATTTTCAATAGGTGTTTAACAACCTTAATATTATGCGTACTATTATTTTCAAACTATCGTGTCCTGAACAATAGTTTGAAAATGAAAAGGGACTTTATTCTTTTTGTAACCTTACTGTAATAATTATCCGATTAAAAAATGATAAAATAGGTATGTACAGTTAAGGAGAGAATAATGCCTGTAAGAAAATTACAATCCTATGAGGTAGACTATCAAGAAGAATTAAATCATCAGAATCCTCGCTATCAAGATTATACACCTGAAGCACAATCTAATGCCAATCTCAAGGAAATCCTATTTTTTGTTAATATTGCTGTTTTTTGTATCTGTATTGCTATCTTTAGTTTTATCTTTTTAGCATTAAAATTATCAACTGCTCTTGCATTTGTCGCAGCAATCGGATTTAGCTTACTTGTTTTAAAAGTCCAACGCTCTATTATCAAACGAAAATTTAGAAGATAAATCATACCCTACGTCTAATCAAGTTGATTTATAAAAAATTAAGGAGAACAGAGGATTTAAGATGAAAAATGTGTTATTCATCTTAAATCCTCTGTTTTTTTGACCAGCTTACCAAATATAATTATTTACTTAATTGAATAACGTGTAACCTTTTCTAATAAACGTTCTCCAAACATCCTAAACTGTAAAATCAATTAGCCCCAAGCTTCCTATCAATTTCTTCTCCAAAATATGCTATAATAATACCAAAAGATAAAGAAGGAAGTCTTATGATTAAACTACTAGCCTTGGATATGGACGGAACCCTCCTCAATGAAGCCAAGGAAATCCCACAAGCTCACATCACAGCCATTCACCAAGCTATTGCAAAAGGTGTCAAACTGGTTCTCTGTACAGGTCGCCCGCTTTTCGGTGTCCTCCCTTACTATCAAAAACTGGGACTAGACCTCCAAAATGAGTATGTCATTGTTAACAACGGTTGCTCAACTCACCAGACAAGTGACTGGGGCCTAGTTGACTGGCAAGAACTTAGTCCAGCAGACATCGAATATCTCTATGACCTAGCTGAAAAAAGTGATGTTCAGTTGACTCTTTTTGATGAGGAGCATTATTTTGTCCTCGGTGGCAAGCCTAATGAAATCATTCAAAATGATGCTAAACTAGTCTTTTCAGACCTGACTGAAATTTCCCTTGAGGAAGCGACTAGTGGCAAGTACCGTATGTTCCAAGGGATGTTTTTGGGGACAGAGAGCCAAACGGACGATTTTGAGCAGCGTTTTGCTGAGGAGCTTTGCCAACGATTTAGCGGAGTTCGTTCACAGCCTGTCATTTATGAAGCCATGCCACTTGGTACGACAAAGGCTACTGCTCTTTCTCGACTAGCAGATATTTTGAAGATTAATTCCTCAGAAATCATGGCCATGGGCGACGCCAATAACGATATCGAAATGCTCCAGTTTGCAGGACTTGGCATTGCAATGGGAAATGCCAGCGATTATGTCAAATCTCTTGCGGATGCCGTTACAGCCAGCAACGAAGAAGACGGCGTTGCGCGTGCCATTGAGAAGTATATTTTATAATTAAGAGGCCCAGTTCATGTCAACTGGGTTTTGATATTTAAGAATTCCTAAAACTTTAGAAACTCTTTAGAAATCCTTGAGCTTTCTTTGATTTCTATGCTTTATACTGAAGTTAACAAAATAAATCAAAAGGAGAGAATCATGAAAACAGTACTCGACATTCATGGATTGTCCAAAAACTTTGACAAACAAGCTATTCTTCAGGATCTTCATCTAACGATAAGAGAGGGAGATATTTATGGACTTATCGGGAAGAACGGAGCTGGGAAGACCACTTTGATAAAAATCATTACGCAACTACTGTTTGCGGATAAAGGAACTGTTTCCCTCTTTTCTAGTCAATCGGAAAATGAGTGGACCAAGGCTCTATCTCGAGTAGGTTCTGTTATCGAATCACCCGTGGCTCATAATCACTTAACAGCCTACCAAAATCTGAAATATTATTGTATGATTCGGCATATTCCAAATGCTGATCAAGTCATTCGAGAAACCCTAGACTATGTAGGTTTGTCAGACACAGGTAAAAAAGTCTTTCGAGATTTCTCTCTTGGAATGAAACAAAGACTTGGTATCGCCATTGCTCTTCTATCTAAACCAGACTTCCTGATCCTAGATGAACCTATCAACGGTCTCGACCCAATCGGTATCAAAGAATTTCGACTCATGATTCAACGGCTCAATCAAGAAAAAGGGATCACCATTCTCATCTCTAGCCATATCTTGTCAGAACTCTATCTTTTAGCCAATCGCTTTGGTATTTTAGATCAAGGCAAGATTATCCGTGAAATCAGCAAAGCTGAATTTGAAACACTAAGTGAGGATTATATTGTGCTTAAGACAGATGACCAAGAGAAAGCTTGCCAAGTATTGAAAGAACAAATCCAGCTCCAGTTCAAGGTTGTCAATCCTGAAAACGAAATCCACATCTTTGGTCAGGAACAAGATGTCAAACAGATTCTTAAGGACTTAACCTTGGCAGATGTCGCTATTGACGAGATTTACTACGCCCGTCAAAACCTAGAAGAATACTTCACTCAATTGGTCGAATAGGAGGAAAATCATGATACATACCATTCAAGCAGACTTTTACCGTCTTTTCCGTTCCAAAGGTTTTTGGATTACAGAGTTCATTCTCTTTTCTCTCATGCTAATGGGCGCAAGTATTGGAGCTACTGGCCATCTGATGGCAATCCAGACAGAAGAGCCAGAAATTCCAACCCATGGTTGGGACGGTGTACAAGCCCTGATTAACGCATCTAGTCAAGGTTCAAACCTCGTTTTTCTCTGTATTATTCTAACTTGCCTAGTTTTAGGTGTTGATTTAATCGGAAAGCTCTATAAAAATAGTTTGACAGTAGGTGTTTCTCGTACAGAGTTTTTCCTTGCTAAAGCCTTTGTAGTGGCTTGTATTGCACTATTGCAACTTATCATCAGCCTTGTTATTGCCTTTATTCCAGCAACTATCTTAAATGGATTTGGCACTATGCCTGATGGCTTTATTGGAAATCTACTGATAACCATTTCCCTTCAATTCCTTTGCCTCCTTGCTTGGCTTTCCATTGTTTCCTTCATCCTCTATGTTAGTCATTCTTATCTTGCAGTATTTATTGGCTATTTGGTCAGCTCTATCTTACTTTCTATGCCAATGCTCATCTTTCCAAGTATCAAAATTTTGCCATATTTATCATTGCAGTTTTTCTATGCTATGACTGCTAATAGTGAGTCAATTCTCTACACACTTATAGTTACCTTAGCTGTTATTGTAATCTTCAATCTAGGTGGACTGGCAGTTTTCAAAAAGAAAAGTCTATAAAAAATGACCTCCTCTAGCCTACAGAGGAGGTTTCTTTTCGTTAAAAGTAAATGCAAACCGACAACCACTGTCCATCTGTGCTTAGTTTCATCTCTGCACCGAGAAGATGGCATAATTCCTCAGTGATATAAAGGCCTAAACCAGAGGATTCTTCGGTGTCTGATAGATTTTCAGAATAAAAACGGTTGCTGAGATTTTCTATTCTTTTGATGGGCTGTTTAACAAGGTTTGCAATCTCTAAGACAAGCTGTTCCTGTTCCTTTCTCAAAGATAGCCGCGCTTCTTCCTTGCCATGCTTGAGGACATTTCCGAGCAAATTTTGTAAAATTCGATCCAGCAAGTCTTCATCAGTCCTCATTTTCAAACCAGCTTCAACCTTAAAATCAAGCGTGATATTTGCCGCCTGAAAAACATCATAATAAGCCAGAGTCTTTTTGGTGATAAAAGCTGAAAGATCCACTTCTTCCAGTTTCGGTTTGACAGCCCCTTCCATCAAACGACGATATTCTAGAAGAGCCTCCAAACGTTTAGAAACTAAATCAAGATGCTGGGCTATTTTTTGTAGGGTTTCTGCTTGGTTTTCAGGAGACTTTATCAATTGTTGGGTGTAGCCTGAAGCGATAGTCAAAGGTGTCCGAATATCATGAGCGATATTGCTGATGGCCATATCCAGAGTCTGCTTTTCCCTTTTCATAACCAGTCGAGATTGCTCTACTTCCTGAAATAGATTCTCAATCTGCTGGTAGAGATGTAAAAAATGTTTGGAAAAAATGCTGATTCCGACTCTTTTCATACTACCTGTGAGAATCTTGTCTTCAATCTGTTGACTCAAGTTTTTAAGTGCTAGATGGTAGCGAATCAATGCAATTGATAAAAGAATTAGGAGTACCAGTAGGATAAAGATTATCATGTAGGTCATTGCTTGTCTCCTTTTAATCTTACCCCAACTCCCCAGATGGTTTCAATATATTCTTGATTTGGGTCAAGCTGGTTTAATTTTTTACGAAGATTACTCAAATGCGTATTGAGGGTATTATCTCCAGGTAGGTAGCTATCCTCCCAGACCAATTCATAAAGTTCTTCTTTTGTAAAAATTTTCTTAGGGTGTTTAAGGAGAGTTTGGAGAATCAAACATTCTTTCTTGGCAAGGCGAATCGTCTCCTGGCTATTTTTGATTTCAAAACTTTCTGCATCAAACTGGATATTTTTCAAGTTTTGTGGCAGATTTTCAGTTTTTCCTATCTCCATAGGCTGTTTTTCTACGCTTTGACGTAATTGAACAGTAACTCTGGCAAAGACTTCGTCCAAATCAAAAGGTTTCACTATGTAATCATTGGCACCGTCTAAGAGGTATTGACTGATTAACTTTTTATCGCTCAAAGCCGTTAGCATAATGACTGGAATTTGACTTTGTTCCCTGATGGCTTTTAAAACCTGATCTCCATTTTTCCCAGGAAGCATGATATCTAGCAAAACGAGGTCAATCCCCCCTTGGTCAAAACGCATGATTCCTTCTGTACCAGAAAAGGCTTGAATTACCTCATGTTCCTCGGTAAGAAGTGTTCGCAAAATTTCTTGAATGTCTCCATTGTCTTCAATAACCAATATCCTAGCCATAAACACCAACCTTTCTGCAACTATTATAGCATGTTTTATTGATAAAGCTTAAACAGAAAAGCTCCTCGCATAAAAGTGCGAGAAAGCCTTAGAGGATTAAAATATAAAATCCATTTACTAGATAACATTGTATCCTTATAGTTGCTAGTGAAAACGAGTCTAGCAGAATGAATCTCTCATTTCTCCTCTACTAGTCCGTAATACGTTGATACATTTCTGGTCTTCTATCTCGAAACAAGCCCCAGTTTAGGCGTTCGCTTGCTCCCTTGTCTAGGTCATAAGTAGCTAACAGAACAGCTTCAGCTTGTCTTTCAGCTTGCTCAAGAATAGCTCCTGTTTCATCCGTCATAAAGGATGAACCGTAGAAGTCAAGACTGGAACTCTGTCCACCATTTTCCTCACTAGGCGTGACCTCTTCCAATCCATAACGATTGGCTGCAATAACTGGAACAATATTTGCTGCTGCGTGCCCTTGCATAGTACGTTGCCAATGACCACAACTATCTGTATCCAAAATCGGCTCCGAACCGATGGCTGTAGGATAAAAGAGCAATTCAGCACCATTTAACGTAAGACAGCGTGCTGTTTCAGGGAACCATTGATCCCAACAGATACCGATACCAATCTTGGCATAGCGAGTATCCCAGACCTTGAAACCTGTGTTGCCAGGTGTGAAATAAAACTTTTCTTGATAATAATGGTCATCTGGTATGTGGGTTTTCCGATAAACGCCCAGCACTTCCCCATCTGCATCAATAACGGCAATAGAATTATACAAGACATTGCCATCTTTTTCATAGAAACTGATTGGTAAAACGACCTTTAGCTCCTTTGCAATGGTTTTAAAATGCTGAATAGCTGTATTGTCTGTCACCGACTGGGCATGCTGGTAGTAGTCATACTGACGTTCCTGACAGAAATAGGGACGTTCAAACAACTCTGGTAAGAGAATGATTTGTGCGCCTTGTTCTGCAGCCTGACGTACTAAGCGCTCCGCTGTTTGAATATTTGTTGCCACATCCTTGTCACATTGCATCTGAATTGCTGCAACTTTTACATTTCTCATCTTTTTCTCCTATTCTGGGATTTGTTGGGTGATACAGTGAATATTTCCACCACCTAAGAGAATATCTCTGGCTGGTATTCCGACAACTTTACGGTCCGGGAAACACTTACTGAGGATATCTAAGGCTACTTGGTCGTTTACATCCTCAAACTGGGGAACAAGGACAGCCTTGTTGGCGATATAAAAGTTTACGTAGGAAGCTGCTAGTCGTTCACCAGCGTATCGCTCTTCTTCTCCTTCTTCATAGATGTAGCCTGGCAAATCTTCTTCTGTCACAACTTGTCGAACTGCAGGGATAGGCAATTTATGAATAATGAAGGGACGACCTTTTGCATCTGTCTCTTGCTCTAAGAGTTCGAGATCTGCTTTTGACATGGCATATTGAGGATCACTTTCGTCGTCCGTCCAAGCCAAGACAAGTTCTGCAGGACCAACAAAGGCAGCAACATTGTCAACGTGTTCATTGGTTTCATCCTGATAAATACCATAAGGAAGCCAGATAACTTTTTCAGCTCCAAGGCTGTCTAATAAGGTATTCTCAATTTCCTCTTTACTAAGATGAGGATTGCGACCAGGACTAAGCAAGCAACTTTCAGTCACAAGAATGGTTCCTTGGCCATTGCTATGGATTGCTCCGCCTTCCAGTACAAAAGGTTTAGCATCATAAACAGGCATATCCAAAGCCTCAGCAAAACGACTGGCTACTTGGTTATCATCTTCATAATCTTGATAAAGACCATCAACAGCACCACCCCAAGCATTGAAAGACCAATCTACTGCCAACTTTTCCCTTTTATCATTAAGGAGAATGGTTGGGCCAGTATCACGCGCCCAGGCGTCATTGGTGGGAATGTCTAAATAAACAACCTTGTCTCCAAGATAGGATTGGGCTTCAGATAGATAGGCTTGCTCCACCAAAAGATAGACTCTCTCCCCTTCTGCTATGGTTTTGATAATCTGGCTAAATGCTCTTTTGGCAGCTTTTCCTTGAAAGGGCCAAGATCCTGATCGAGTCGGCCAGATCATGAGGGTGCCATGATGAGGCTCGTATTCTGCTGGCATGCGATAGCCTAATTTTTTGGGCCTGTTCATCATGATAATCTCCCTTTAAAGTCTTGATAACCAAAAGCCTTGACCAAGTCACAATCTCCATTTTCATCCATGATATAGAGGCTTGGGAGGCCAATACCGTTGAAGGTATTGTTTTTGACAAAGGAATAAATGGCCATGTCTTCAAAATAAAGTCTATCTCCAATTTGGACTGGATTTTCAAAACTATAATCACCAATCACATCGCCCGTCAGGCAGGTATTGGAAGAAAGTCTATAGGTATGGGCTTTTTCTTGTGCTTCATAGCCATCTCTCAATGGTGGTCGATAGGGCATCTCAAGTACATCCGGCATATGGCAGGTCGCAGAGGCATCTAAAACTAAGATTTCCATACCGTTTTCGACAATATCCAATACTTCAGTTGCTAGATAACCAGCATTGAGGGCAATAGCTTCACCCGGCTCGATATAGATTTCAAGATTGTAAGTTTCTCGGATACGCTTGATTTCTGAAATCAGCAAATCTACATCATAGTCCTCTCTTGTGATGTGATGACCACCACCCATGTTGAGCCATTTTACTTCATGCAAATAAGAACCAAACTGCGCTTCTACTGCTTTCAAAGTTGTCTCTAAATCATCTGAACCTTGCTCGCAAAGGGTATGAAAATGAAGTCCATCCACCAAATCCAACAAATCACTAGGAATTTTATCTAGTGTCACGCCAAAACGAGAACCTGGTGCACAGGGGTCATAGAGCGCGTGATCACCCTGAGTTGAACACTGAGGATTGATACGGAGACCTATACTGATACCAGCCTCCCGACAACGATCCCCATGCTTACGCAATTGTTTCTCAGAATTAAAGACAATGTGGTCAGTAATTTCAAGTAATTCTTCCAAGTCTGAATCTTTGAAAGCTGGTGCAAAGACATGGACCTCTCCTTGAAACTCCTCTCTAGCTAGCTTGGCCTCGTATAGACCACTAGCCGTCGTACCTGATAGATACTGGCTAATCAAGGGATAGGTTTTGTAGAGGGAATAAGCCTTCTGGGCAAGCAAAACCTTGCAACCAGCTTCTTCTTGTACATATTGTAAAATGCGACAGTTGGCTTCTAACTTTGCTAAGTCAATGACGTAAGCTGGTGTTGGTACTTGTTCTAACTTCATCAGTCCACCATTTGTGGATTTTCAACCACAACCCAAGGTAAACCATACTCATTCAAAGCTTCCATGAATGGATCTGGATCCAACTCTTCAAGGTTATACACTCCAGCTTGTTTCCAAGTACCGTTCATGACTAATTTTGTACCTATCATGGCTGGAACTCCAGTCGTGTAAGAAATGGCTTGTGAACCAACTTCTGCGTAACATTCTTGATGGTCGCAAACATTGTAGATGTAAATGGTCTTTTCAACACCATCTTTGACACCTGTAAAGATACAACCGATATTGGTTTTACCAACCGTGCGTGGACCAAGGCTTGCAGGATCTGGAAGTAGGGCTTTCAAAAATTGAATCGGAACGATTTCTTGGCCGTTAAAGTGAATGGTATCCGTACGAAGGAGACCGACATTTTCCAAGCATTTCATGTGGGTTAGATAAGATTGACCAAAGGTCATAAAGAAACGAATGCGTTTGACACCTGGAATGTTCTTAGCCAATGATTCGATTTCTTCGTGGTGAAGGAGATACATGTCTTTTTGCCCAACCTGTGGGAAATCGTACTCACGCTTGATAGACATTGCTTCAACCTCAACCCATTTCCCATCTTCCCAGTAAGAACCTGGTGCAGAAACCTCGCGTAGATTGATTTCTGGGTTAAAGTTTGTCGCAAATGGATAACCGTGGTCACCACCATTACAGTCTAAAATGTCGATATAATGGATTTCATCAAAATAGTGTTTGAGGGCATAAGCTGAGAAAACACTGGTCACACCTGGGTCAAAACCAGAACCAAGTAGAGCGGTCAAGCCAGCTTCTTTAAATTTTTCCTGATAAGCCCATTGCCATGAGTAGTCAAAGTAGGCTGTAAAACCAAGTTCCTTACAACGTTTCTCATAAATAGCACGCCATTCAGGGTCTTCTGTATCTTCTGCTTCGTAGTTGGCTGTATCGATATAGTGGACTCCTGTTGCCAAACAAGCATCCATAATGGTTAAATCTTGATAAGGCAAAGCTACGTTCAAAACAGCTTCTGGTTTGTAGCTTTCAATCAGGGCAATCACTTCTTCTACCTTGTCAGCATCAAGTGCAGCTGTTTCAATCTTTGTACTTGTTTTACCTTCCAGTTTAGCTTTCAAGTCATCACATTTTGACTTGGTACGGCTAGCAATCATAATCTCTGTAAAGGTTTCGCTATCTTGACAAATCTTTGAAATAGCAACTTGGGCAACGCCCCCACATCCAATAACTAGTAAACGACTCATTTTTTTCCTTCCTCTTCTTCTAAAATGTCTTCAACATACTTGGGCAACATAAAGGCTCCCACGTGTAAGTTTGCAGTGTAGTATTCTGTGAAAAGCTGGCGTTTTTTCCAGCCTTCCTTGTCAAAATCTTTGACAGGGTGGTATTTTTTCGATGCAAATCCAAACAACCAATAGCCAGCTGGACTGGTTGGGATATGGGCTTGATATACCCGACTGATTGGAAAGGCTTGATTGACCTTGCGGTGCATGCTTCGGCAAGCTGACTCATCCTCATCAAAGAAGGGACTCCCATGCTGGTAAATCATGATACCGTCTTCTTTCAAGGCTCTATAACTGTTACCGTAAAATTCCTTGGTAAAGAGCCCTTCCGTATGTCCAAATGGATCTGTCGCATCGTTGATGATAATATCATAGTCATCTTCACAGTTTCGCAAAAAGCGTAGCCCATTTTGATAGTAAATGGTAACACGAGGGTCATCAAGTCCCGCAGCAAAATCTGGAAAATACTCACGACAAACCTCGACCAACATTTCATCAGGTTCTACAATATCGATTTGTTCCAGTTCAGGATAAAGTGTTAATACTTGGGCAACACCTCCATCACCACCCCCAATAACCAATACTTTCTTGGGATTTGGGTGGACAGCCATGGGAACGTGAACCGTCATTTCGTTGTAGACAAAATCATCCGCATCTGAGAACAAAACATGCCCATTTAAAATCAAAATCTTTCCAAAAGCGGGAGTGTCAAGAACCTCGATATCCTGCCATTCACTTTTTCCAGCATAGAGTTGCTTGGCTGTTCTCAGGGACAATTTGACATCTGGAGTATGAACTTCAGAAAACCATAAATCCATCTAGTTCTCCTTTCTCTTAATGACATTGATATGATTGACCTCAGGATCTTCCGTCCCTTGAAGGGAGCAACCACGTTCCTTGGCAAATTGGATATAGTCTACAATTTCACGTGTAATGCGTTCACCAGGAGCCAAGATAGGAATCCCTGGAGGATAGCACATGACAAATTCCCCACAGACCTGTCCAACAGACTCATCCAAGGTTAAACTTTTTCTTTCTGAATAGAAGGCTTCCTGAGGAGACAGGACTAGCTCAGGCTGAATATATTCTCCAGCTATCAAGTCCTTCCCATCTCGTGAATAGAGTCTCTTGATATCAGCAAGAGCACCAACCAAGCGCTCGATGTCTTGGATGCGGTCACCAATCGAAATATAGGCCAAGATATTGCCAATATCACCAAACTCGATCTGAATGTCGTATTCGTCTCGTAGGAGGTCATAAACCTCGATACCTGTTAAGCCAATACCCTGAGTGTAAACTGACAACTTGGTCACATCAAAATCGCAAACCGACACTCCGTCTATTAACTCTTTTGAGTAGGCACAGTATCCACCGATAGCATTGATTTCACGACGAGCATACTCTGATAGTTCAATAACCTTCTCAAAGGATTCTTTACCACGTAGAGCCAAGTTGCGACGTGAAATATCCAAACTAGCCATCAACAAGTAAGAGGCGGATGTTGACTGGGTCAGATTGATAATCTGACGTACGTATTCAGGATTCATCTGCTCCCCGATTAAAAGAAGCGAACTTTGGGTCAAACTTCCACCAGACTTATGCATGGAGACTGCTGCCATATCAGCACCTGCATCCATAGCAGAAATTGGAAGTTTATCAGTAAAATGCAAATGCGCTCCGTGGGCTTCATCTACTAAAACCAGCATGCCAGCTTCATGAGCCATTTCTGTCAACCCCTTTAAGTCTGAACAGATTCCGTAGTAAGTAGGATTGTTAATCAAAATGGCCTTGGCATCTGGATGGTCCTTTATGGCCTGGGCTACTCGGTCGTTTTCAAGACCTAAAGCGATACCAATCTTAGGATCTACACTCATCTCGATATAGATGGGAATAGCACCACATAGAACCAACGCATTGATAGCAGATTTGTGGACATTTCGTGGCAGAATAATCTTATCTCCTGCCTTGCAGGTTGACAAAATCATAGTCTGCACCGATGAAGTTGTTCCACCAATCATGAGAAAGGCATGGCTAGCTCCAAAAGCATCTGCTGCCAGCTGCTCTGCATCCCGAATAATCGAAATAGGGTGACCAAGATTATCCAAGGGTTTCATCGAATTGACATCAATGCCAACACATTTTTCTCCTAAGAGTTCGACAAGTTCTGGATTTCCCCGTCCACGCTTGTGACCTGGAACATCAAAGGGAACAATCCTTTTCTTGCGTAACTTCACCAAGGCCTCATAAATCGGGGCTTGGTTTTGATCTAACTCTTTCAAGACATACTCCTTTCAATATTTTTAGGACCTTATGAAAACTAAGGAACTAAAGGTTGACTCATGAAAAAAGAGCAGGTTTTCACCTGCTCTGCAATCTTCTGACGTTTTTATGTTTGTTTCTGTTGAGTATGTCTGTTCCCGATGTTTCCTAACTCTCTAGTAGCAAATATTACGTACTTTATTGATCGTTTCACAAGATGACGTGTGCTTTCACCACACTAAAAATTTATGAATTAGGACAAGTGTCCTAACATCAACTTATAAAAGTAGGCTTTTAACCCTATCAATAATGTGGTTTTTCAACCACGCTTCGGCATTCAACCCTGCCTGTCCGTAGGCATTTTTTACTCGGGTTTATATTTGCTAGAAAACATCATCTCATTTTCTAAGCTCCATTACTATATCACGTTTTTAAGAACTTGTAAAGTATTTTTTGATAAAAAACAAAAATATGTTCGCAAATTGTTCTGTTTATGTAAAAAATATCGATAAATATTTTTTTGTAAACGATTATAAAGTGAACGAATTGATAATGGTCTTTAATTTAAAATTCTTTTATGCTATTCTATACTCTTTACCTTCGGTACTTGATCTAGTAGAAAAGATGACGACATTTTTATATCATTAAAATCGTGCAACTTTTTTCAGATACTTTTAAAAGATTGATTTCCTTATATTTTTCCTTTATACTGGATAAAAAGGAGAATAATATGTCAGAAACAAATCACGAAATTGATTCAAACTTTGCAGGTCGTTTAAATATCCTGCGTGCGGGCGTTCTTGGTGCTAACGATGGAATTATTTCCATTGCTGGTGTGGTTATTGGGGTTGCCAGTGCCACGACCAATATCTGGATTATCTTTTTATCTGGATTTGCAGCTATCTTAGCTGGTGCCTTTTCAATGGCTGGTGGAGAATATGTATCTGTTTCAACTCAAAAAGATACCGAGGAAGCAGCCGTTGCGCGTGAGCAGCTCTTGCTAGACCAAGATATGGAACTAGCCAAAAAGTCCCTCTATGCAGCCTATATCCAAAATGGCGAGTGTGAAACATCAGCTCAACTCTTGACCAACAAGGCCTTTCTTAAAAATCCACTCAAGGCTTTGGTAGAGGAAAAATACGGGATTGAGTATGAAGAGTTTACAAATCCTTGGCATGCTGCCATCTCTAGCTTTATTTCTTTTTTCCTTGGTAGCTTACCACCAATGCTTTCAATTACCATTTTCCCAAGTGAATACCGCATCCCTGCTACTGTCCTTATCGTCGGTGTGGCCCTTCTTCTCACTGGTTACACTAGTGCCAAACTTGGAAAAGCTCCAACCAAAACAGCTATGATTCGGAACCTAGCTATTGGTCTCTTGACCATGGGAGTTACCTTTCTGCTAGGACAACTTTTCAGCATTTAGAATACAAGAAATACCTCGATTTTGAAGTCGAGGTATCTTTTTTTACATTTGCACAATCTTGCGATAGCTTCTTGAAGTAATCATGAAAATCAGCACATAGGCGATGAGGAAGATAGCGCAGATAGACAAGGTCACAATCAACATCATATTCGTATCTATTACACCAATCACTTTTAAAATCAGACTAAGCATATGGTAGGCAAAGGCGAGATGTATGAAGGCAAAAAGCAAAGGAAGGAAGAAAACAGTTAAAACCTGTTTGTTGATGGTTTGCTTGATTTGCTTTTGGTCCAAACCGACTTTCTGCAAGATAATAAAGCGTTCACGGTCTTCGTAGCCTTCAGAAATTTGTTTGTAGTAGATGACCAGAACAGTTCCGACCATAAAGATAATGGATAGGAAAATACCGATAAAGAAGACACCACCAAAGAGGGCACTCATCTGAGAACTAGCATCTGCTAGATTGCTACCATAAACATAGCTACCTTCAGTGTTTAATTGAGCATTAAACTGATTAAGGTAGTTTTCATATTCTTCAGCTACCTTGAGTTGTTCTTCTTCACTGATATTTACATTCATACCACCGTAAAGCTGATTATAGATAGCCGAATCTGGGAATTGGTCTAAAAATGCTTGCAAATTAGGTACAACAAGGTAATTGTAATCAGCAGTCAAAATATTAAACTGATTTGGGACATGGTTCACAATGAAGTCTTTATTAAATTCTTCTTTGACAGAAAATTGATGATCGTTTAGAGTTAGGTTTTTCTGTCCTTTCAGTCCGTCATTTTTGGCAAAGAGACCGACCTCATTCCCTGATAGAGAAAGTTTTTGACCAGTCATATTTTCATAATCTTTTTGGTCAAATACCATGAAAACCGTTTTTGGTTGGACACGGTTTTGTCCTTTTTCAAAAATAGTTAACTTGGTTCCTTCTTGATTTGCAATACCAAAGTTACTGTAACGAAGAACTTCTTTCTCTTTGACACTATAACCTTTGTCACTTGCAAACTGGCTCAAGAGTTTGTCCAAATCTTCTTTTTCAACATTTTTTCCAGAAATTCCAAAATCATGCGGATTCATCACTTTTTTAAAGGATTCTGAGGCATTGAAAATGCTTGTCGCGGCTGACATGGTTACCAAAACCATTGTTGA
This sequence comes from Streptococcus mitis, assembly GCA_018364455.1. Lineage (GTDB taxonomy): Bacteria > Bacillota > Bacilli > Lactobacillales > Streptococcaceae > Streptococcus > Streptococcus mitis_BR. The sequence goes on from JAGZLW010000036.1 coordinate 17,480, forward strand.
CAAGATAGCGATAGTGGCTAGTCCAACCGCATTTTTCTTCATACGAAAAATCAAATTGGAAACAGAGATAAGATTATTTGGTTGGTAATAGTATTTCTTATTTTTCTTTAAGATTTGGAGGAAAACGGTAATCCCTGCATTAAACAATAGATAAGTACCAAAGATAACCAGCAAAACAGCTAGGAAGAAAGTTGTTAGGGCTGTAAGAGGATCGGTTACCGTAAGGGCAAGATAATAGCCAATCCCTAAACTTATGGAACCAAGAATAGTTTGGAGAGGTAGGAAACGACCTCTTTTCTCTCCGCTTGCTTTCTCACGCGAGAGCTGGAGGGCATTCATACGGGCGATTCGAAGGGCATTCAAAAACATGAGGCCTAGGAAAATCAATCCAAAGACAACAAGTACTGCAATGACAACATTCATTTGGAAGGTAGCGACCAGCTCAACCTTCAATTTCATAAGTTTGAGCAAGAAAGCGAAAATTAACTTGTCAAACAAGGCTCCAATACCGATACCTGCACCAACGGTTAAAATTCCAAATAGCACCAACTCCTTAAAGGTCATACTGATTAGATGGCGCTTTTCTAAGCCCAACATGCCATAAATCCCCAGTTCCTTGGAACGGTTTTTCATGACAAAACTATTGGCGTAAAGGACGATAATAGCTGACGCAAGGGTAACGACAAACATACCAAATCCAAGTGTAGCCTGAATCGTTGTCCCTCCACGAATTTCCGCAATCTGGGGATTGAAGGTTAGGGAGTAAAAGAGATAGGTGACGGTGACTGCCAAGAGAACAGCCAGCGCAAAAGGATAGTAGAGTTTGCGGTTTTTAATCAAGTTCGACACCGCTAACTTATTGGTTAATCGAAACATACTAATTCACCTCGCTTGCCATGACAGTCAAGGTATCAGAGATTTCTTGGAACATCTGACGCTCTGTTTTCTCTCCACGGTAGATTTGATTGTAAAGAATGCCGTCTTTGATAAAGAGTACACGTTTAGCTCTGCTAGCTGCTGCTGTTGAGTGGGTTACCATAAGAATGGTTTGGCCACGCTCATTGATTTCATCAAAGACATCAAGTAAGGCTGCAGATGACTTGGAATCAAGGGCTCCTGTTGGCTCATCCGCAAGGAGAATTTCAGGTTCTGTGATGATGGCGCGTGCTACTGCTACACGCTGTTTCTGACCACCAGAAATCTCGTAAGGGTACTTCTCTTGTAATTGGTTGATGCCTAGATTCTCAGCTGTCACCACCAATTTCTTCATCATCTCCGTAATAGGTCTTCTTGACAAGACAAGCGGAAGCAAGATATTGTCTTTTACAGAGAGAGTGTCTAGCAAGTTAAAGTCTTGGAAGACAAAGCCCAGCTTTTCACGACGGAAGCTAGAAGCCTGTGAATTTTTAATAGTTGCAGTGTCAGTTCCATTCAAGTAAACCTGCCCACGACTTGGTTTATCCAGCATAGCTAGAATATTGAGAAGAGTTGATTTACCAGAACCGGACTCACCCATGATAGCAACGTAGTCGCCCTTTTCTACGGTAAAGTGAATATCCTTGAGGGC
>JAGZLW010000009.1 GCA_018364455.1 Streptococcus mitis
TTCCTTTGACACTAGGTAGTGAGCGTAGTTGTAACGAACTCTGATGTAGCCAAATAAAAACTCTTGATGCTCAAAATTTTTTGTCTGATATAACTCCATCAAATGAGAGTAGTTTTCCTCATATTCTTGTTCACGACCCACTAAGGAATAGAAATTAGATAGAGTATTCAACGCCTTTAAATAAATCAGAGTATTTGAAGAGACTTTTAATAATATATTTTCCAATGAAGAAATTGCCTCACACTTACTGTCATATTGATAGAAGTCAATAATAGCTTTAATCCATTCAAGGTAAGTTCGGTCTTCTAGTGTTAGAAAAGTGCTTCGTTCAGCCTCTATTTTATAAAGATATTCTAAATCGTCATAATTCCTATCATCTAATAAGCTAGCAGATAATTGCTTGAAATTAGAGAGGTTAGATTTAATTTCAATTTGTTCATTAAAAAAATAATCTAATGGCACTTCGAGTCGTTGTGAGAGTTTGAACAAAAGGTCTGCGGAGGGAATGAAATGCCCTCTCTCAATTTTACTAATCTGGCTTTGTTCACAAATTCCTTCTGCAAGAGTTTGTTGGGAGATTCTCAACTCTTTTCTTTTCAATCTGAATTTCTCTGCGAGTGTATTCATTAAAGATAATAAACCTTCCTATTTGCTTAATTTCATTATAAAATTTTTAGTTCAAAATAGCAAGTTAAAGGAATAAATAATTCTTTATGATAATAAAAAAAAAAAAAAGTTCAAAAAGCAATAAAAATAATTGACTAAATAATATATATCTGTTAGAATCAAAACAAGGAAACAGAAAGGGGTTTCATTGCATGAGAAAAAAACGTGGAATTAAAAAAATAGTTATATTTGTATTACTAAGTGTTCTTGCATTTGGTAATACAATTCCCTATCAACAGTTTGTTCAGAAGAATAGACAAATGGTAAAGTTTATAATTTCGCTTCATCTGGTGAGTGGATTTAATATTGGAGGTATATATAAATGAAACTTTTGAAAAAAACTATGCAAGCTGGACTAACAGTAATTTTCTTTGGTTTGCTAGCTACGAATACAGTATTTGCAGATAACTCTGAAGGATGGCAGTTTGTCCAAGAAAACGGTAGAACCTATTACAAAAAGGGGGACCTCAAAGAAACGGACTGGCGAGTGATTGATGGGAAGACCTATTATTTTGATTATAATGGCGAAATGGTTGTTGGTTGGCAGTACATTCCAATGCCAGTTAAAGGATATACAATTGGTCCTTACCCTAATGGTATCAGATTAGAAGGTTCCCCAATGCCAGAATGGTACTACTTTGACGAAAATGGAGTGCTACAAGAGTTTGTTGGTTGGCAAGAATTAGAGCTAAAATATTCCTTAACCGTTGGGAAAAAACATGGTGAAGGCCGGGAAGGTCCCGAAGTTCTTAAATTAGCATACTACTACTTTGATCAAGATCATTATTTAAAGACAGGTTGGCTTTATGATCAATCTAACTGGTATTACCTAGCAAAAACAGGAAATTCTGGGAATAAGAATCTTGGTGGTGAAAGACGTGTAGGTTGGATAAATGATGGTTCAGCTTGGTACTATCTAGATTCAGAAACTGGTATCATGCAAACTGGTTGGAAGCAAATTGGCAATAAGTGGTACTACCTCCGTTCATCAGGTGCAATGGCAATTGGTTGGTATCAAGATGGTTCAACTTGGTATTATTTAGATAATAAAAATGGTGATATGAAGACAGGTTGGGTATATGTTGGTAACCGTTGGTACTACCTTCGTTCATCAGGAGCAATGGCAACTGGTTGGTATCAAGATGGTTCAATTTGGTACTACCTAAATGCAAGTAATGGAGATATGAAGACAGGCTGGTTCCAAATCAATGGTAAATGGTATTATGCCTATGGTTCAGGTGCTCTAGCTGTTAATACCACAGTAGATGGTTACTACGTAAACTATAATGGTGAGTGGGCTAAGTAACGAATGCTAATCGTAACTGTAGTTGATACTTAACTTAGTAAAAAGAGCTTTTTTCTACCATTTGTCAACTCTATCAATTTTTAAGAATTAAATGAGTCAAGACAGTAGCTATTCAGTATGTTTATCTACTGTAGTAGGTTGAAGAAAAGCTAAGAATGAGAAAGGACGAAGTTAGTCCTTTCTTTTTTATGTGACTATACTTTCTATTCAAATGAGCTTTTAACCAATTGATTGAGCCAATCCACTCTTAAAACCAAAGAGCAATCTCTCGCTTAGCTGACTCTTCTGAATCTGAACCATGTACAACATTTTGGATAACCTCATTTTCTCCAGCAGCTTTTGCAAAATCACCTCGAATCGTTCCTGGTAAAGCTTCTTCTGGACGAGTTGCCCCCATCATAGTTCGCCAAGTTTCAATTACTTTGGGACCAGAAATGATACCTACAAGAACCGGTCCTGAAGTCATAAATTCACGAATCGGTGGGTAAAAACTCTGACCAACCAAGTCCTGATAGTGCTGATCAATCAACTCTTCTGAAACCTTTGTACGCAACTCCAATTTTTCGATTGTAAATCCACGTTGTTCGATGCGTTTCAACACTTCACCTACTAGTCCTCTTTTTACACCATCTGGTTTAATGATAAAAAATGTTTGTTCCATACCCGTCTCCTTTGTCAGCTTTTTTCTTTTATTTTACCACATTTCATGGAAAAATGGAGAAAGTTTTCAGAAAAGAGAAAGAGAACCCGAAGGCTCTCTCATCTGCTTTTATTCTACTGTTTCTTCCACAGTTTCAACGGCAGTATCCACAACTACTTCTGTTGTTTCTTCATTTCCTTCTTCCTCTACTGGAGGATTAAGGTATTCTTCTTCGTTGATAGCATGTGGTTCAAGGTTACGGTAACGGGCCATACCAGTACCTGCTGGGATGATCTTACCGATGATAACATTTTCTTTAAGTCCAAGGAGATGGTCTTTCTTACCACGGATAGCTGCATCCGTAAGGACACGAGTTGTTTCCTGGAAGGAAGCCGCTGACAAGAAACTGTTGGTTTCAAGTGAGGCTTTGGTAATTCCCATAAGGACTGGACGACCTGTCGCTGGAACTCCACCTGCGATAAGGACATCTTTGTTGGCATCTGTAAAGTCATTGATATCCATAAGGGTACCCATGAGAAGGTCTGTATCTCCTGGATCCATGACACGGACTTTACGGATCATTTGACGAACCATTACCTCGATGTGTTTGTCACCGATTTCTACCCCTTGGCTACGGTAAACTTTTTGTACTTCACCGAGAAGGTAAGTTTCAACTGACAAGACATCACGAACTGCAAGGAGACGTTTTGGTTGGATAGAACCTTCTGTAAGAGCAGCACCACGCGCTACTTGGTCCCCAACTTCGACACGCATACGAGCTGTAAATGGAACAACATATTCACCTTCGCCAGTTTCACCCTTAACAAAGACTTTCTTAGTACGAGTTGATGCATCTTCTTCGATAGCCGTAACTTGTCCTTTAACCTCTGTGATAACCGCTTCCCCTTTAGGATTGCGGGCTTCAAAGATTTCTTGGACACGAGGAAGACCCTGAGTGATATCGGTATTTGAGGCAACCCCACCCGTGTGGAAGGTACGCATTGTAAGCTGTGTTCCAGGTTCCCCGATAGATTGGGCAGCGATTGTACCAACTGCTTCACCAACTTCAACCGCATCACCAGTCGCCAAATTGATACCATAACAGTGACGGCAGACACCGTGACGAGTGTTACATGTAAATACAGAGCGAATAGTGACTTCTTCCACACCAGCATTAACAATTTCACGCGCCTTGTCTTCTGTAATCAATTCATTTGGACCAATGATAACTGCACCAGTTTCTGGGTGTTTAACAGTTTTCTTAGTATAACGACCGTTGAGACGTTCTTCAAGAGACTCGATCATCTCTTTACCTTCTGCGATAGAGCGAATCAAGAGACCACGGTCTGTTCCACAGTCGTCCTCACGGATGATAACGTCTTGGGCAACGTCAACCAAACGACGAGTCAAGTAACCTGAGTCGGCTGTCTTAAGGGCCGTATCGGTCATACCCTTACGGGCACCGTGAGTTGAGAAGAACATTTCCAATACCGACAAACCTTCGCGGAAGTTTGAAAGGATTGGCAATTCCATGATACGTCCGTTCGGAGCCGCCATCAGACCACGCATACCGGCAAGCTGTGAGAAGTTTGAGATGTTACCACGGGCTCCAGAGTCCATCATCATAACGATTGGGTTCTTAGGATCTTGGTTGGCAATCAAGCGTTTCTCTAGTTTTTCACGGGCAGCACGCCATTCAGCTGTAACAGCATTGTAACGCTCGTCGTCTGTGATCATACCACGACGGAATTGTTTTGTGATTTGTTCTACACGTTTGTGTGATTCTTCAATGATTTCAGCCTTGTCATCAACGACTGGGATATCGGCAATACCCACTGTCAATCCTGCAAGAGTTGAGTGATGGTAACCAAGGTTCTTCATACGGTCAAGCAAGGCAGAAGTTTCTGTCGTACGGAAACGTTTGAAGATTTCAGCGATGATATTTCCAAGATTTTTCTTCTTGAATGGAGGATTAAGTTCAAGTTTGCTGATTGCTACCTTGATATCTCCACCAAGTGGCAAGAAGTATTTAGCTGGAACGCCTTCTGTCAAGTTGGCATTGTTTGGTTCTTGCAAGTATGGTAGACCCTCTGGCATGATGTCGTTGAAGAGGATTTTACCAACTGTTGTAAGCAAGACCTTGTGTTTTTGCTCTTCTGTCCAAGGCTTGTTGAGGCTGTCTGTTGCGATACCAACACGTGAGTGAAGGTGAACATAACCATTACGGTAAGCCATAACCGCTTCGTCACGGTCCTTGAAGACCATTCCTTCACCTTCACGACCCGCTTCTTCCATAGTCAAGTAGTAGTTACCCAAAACCATGTCCTGAGATGGAGTAACAACTGGTTTACCATCTTTCGGGTTCAAGATATGCTCAGCAGCCAACATCAAGATACGAGCTTCTGCTTGAGCTTCTTCTGAAAGCGGTACGTGGATGGCCATTTGGTCCCCGTCAAAGTCGGCATTGTAGGCTTCACAGACAAGTGGGTGCAAGCGAAGGGCCTTACCATCAATCAAGACTGGCTCGAAGGCTTGGATACCCAAACGGTGAAGGGTCGGTGCGCGGTTCAAAAGTACTGGGTGTTCTTTGATCACTTCTTCAAGGATATCCCAGATACGCTCATCTCCGCGTTCGACCAAGCGTTTAGCAGCTTTGACGTTTTGCACGATATCACGTGCAACGATTTCACGCATCACGAATGGTTTAAAGAGCTCGATTGCCATTTCACGTGGCACACCACATTGGTACATCTTAAGCGTTGGACCAACGGCGATAACGGAACGTCCTGAGAAGTCAACACGTTTACCGAGCAAGTTTTGACGGAAACGTCCCTGTTTCCCTTTAAGCATGTGGCTCAATGATTTCAGTGGACGGCTACCTGGTCCTGTGATTGGACGACCACGACGACCATTGTCAATCAAAGCGTCAACCGCTTCTTGAAGCATACGCTTCTCATTTTGAACGATGATACCTGGTGCATTCAACTCAAGCAAACGAGCCAAACGGTTGTTACGGTTGATAACACGGCGGTAAAGGTCATTCAAGTCAGATGAGGCAAAACGACCACCATCCAACTGCAACATTGGACGAAGATCTGGTGGAATAACCGGAAGGATGTTGAGAATCATCCATTCAGGTTTGTTTCCAGACTTGTAAAAGGCATCCAAAACATCCAAACGACGGATGGCTTTGACACGTTTTTGTCCAGTAGCTGTTTTTAACTCTTCTTTGAGTTCAGCAATTTCTTTTTCAAGATCTACTTGTTTTAAAAGGTCTTGGATGGCTTCGGCCCCCATCTTGGCAACGAATGATCCATAACCATACTCACGCAAGCGCTCACGGTATTCGCGCTCTGTCATGATAGACTTGTGCTCAAGTGGTGTATCCTTAGGATCAATCACCACATAAGCCGCAAAGTAGATAACTTCCTCGAGGGCACGAGGGCTCATATCAAGGGTCAAGCCCATACGGCTTGGAATCCCCTTGAAGTACCAGATGTGAGATACAGGAGCTTTCAACTCGATGTGCCCCATACGCTCACGACGAACTTTTGTACGCGTTACTTCAACCCCACAGCGGTCACAAACAATTCCTCTGTAACGAATGCGTTTGTACTTACCACAAGCACATTCCCAGTCTTTTGTAGGTCCAAAGATAACTTCATCAAAGAGACCTTCACGTTCTGGTTTCAAGGTACGGTAATTGATTGTTTCAGGTTTTTTGACTTCTCCATAAGACCATGAACGGACTTTGCTTGGAGAAGCTAGGGTGATTTGCATACTTTTAAAACGATTTACATCAACCACTATTTCTTCCCTTTCTATTCTAAGTGAACTGCTTTTTCTTACTCAGCAGCTTCTTCTGTTGCTTCCGCTTTTGTTGCTTTCTCAGCTTCTTCAGCTTCAAAGGCTGCTTTAGCCTCTTGGGCTGCTTTTTCGCGGGCTTTTTCAAGGTCATCTACGTGGATGACATCTTCGTCCATTCCTTCATCCAAGTCGCGAAGTTCCACTTCTTGGTCATCTTCGTCAAGGACACGCATATCAAGACCAAGAGATTGCAATTCTTTGACAAGAACTCGGAAGGATTCTGGAACACCTGGTTTTGGAATTGGTTTTCCTTTTGTAATAGCTTCATAAGCTTTCAAACGTCCGTTGATATCGTCAGACTTGTAAGTCAAGATTTCTTGAAGGACATTTGATGCACCATAGGCTTCAAGAGCCCAAACCTCCATCTCACCGAAACGTTGTCCACCAAACTGAGCTTTACCTCCGAGTGGTTGTTGGGTAACGGTTGAGTATGGTCCGACTGAACGCGCGTGCAATTTATCGTCAACCATGTGGTGGAGTTTGATCATGTACATGACTCCGACAGAAACACGGTTATCAAATGGTTCACCTGTACGTCCATCGTAAAGGATCGTTTTGGCATCGCTATCCATACCAGCTTCTTTAACAGTTGACCAAAGGTCTTCAGAACTTGCTCCGTCAAAGACTGGTGTTGCGATGTGGATACCAAGAGTACGAGCCGCCATCCCAAGGTGGAGTTCCATAACCTGACCGATATTCATACGTGATGGCACCCCAAGTGGGTTCAACATGATGTCGACTGGAGTTCCGTCTGGAAGGTAAGGCATGTCTTCTACAGGAACGATACGAGAGACAACCCCCTTATTTCCGTGACGTCCGGCCATCTTATCTCCGACCTTGATCTTACGTTTTTGAGCGATGTAGACGCGAACCAGCATATTAACACCTGATTGCAACTCATCTCCATTTGCACGTGTAAAGATTTTAACATCACGAACGACACCATCGGCACCGTGTGGTACACGAAGAGAAGTATCACGCACTTCACGAGATTTATCTCCGAAGATAGCGTGCAAGAGACGTTCTTCAGCTGAAAGGTCTTTCTCACCCTTAGGTGTTACTTTACCTACAAGAATGTCGCCTTCTTTAACCTCAGCACCGATACGGATAATACCCATTTCGTCAAGGTCTTTAAGAGCGTCTTCCCCAACGTTTGGAATTTCACGAGTAATTTCTTCAGGCCCAAGCTTTGTATCGCGTGTTTCTGATTCGTATTCTTCAAGGTGGACAGATGTGTAGACATCGTCTTTCACCAAGCGTTCGCTCATGATAACGGCATCCTCGAAGTTGTAACCTTCCCAAGTCATGTAGGCAACGATTGGGTTTTGTCCAAGCGCCATTTCTCCATTTTCCATAGAAGGCCCGTCAGCAATGAAATCGCCTTTTTCAACGACATCGCCAACTTTTACGAGAGTACGTTGGTTGTAAGCGGTACCTGAGTTTGAACGACGGAATTTTTGAATGTGGTAAACGTCCAATGAACCATCTTCACGACGAACTTCTACCTTGTCAGCATCTGCGTAAGTAACTTTACCATCATACTGAGCAATCACAGCAGCTCCTGAATCGTGGGCTGCTTGGTATTCCATACCAGTACCAACGTAAGGTGCCTGAGGATTGATCAATGGCACAGCCTGACGTTGCATGTTGGCTCCCATGAGGGCACGGTTGGAGTCATCGTTTTCCAAGAAAGGAATACATGCTGTCGCAACGGCAACTACCTGTTTTGGTGATACGTCCATGTAGTCAACAACATTAGCTGGATACTCTTGGTTGACCCCTTGGTGACGTCCCATGACAACTTTCTCAGCAAATGTTCCATCTTCATTCAGACGAGAATTAGCCTGCGCTACAGTATATTCATCTTCTTCATCGGCTGTCAACCAAACGATTTCGTTCGTAACAACACCTGTTTCACGGTCAACCTTACGGTATGGTGTTTGAACAAAGCCATACTTATTCAAGTGTCCGTAAGATGACAAGTTATTGATCAAACCGATGTTAGGTCCTTCAGGTGTCTCGATTGGACACATACGACCATAGTGAGTGTAGTGCACGTCACGCACTTCATATCCAGCGCGGTCACGTGTCAAACCACCAGGTCCTAAGGCTGACAAACGGCGTTTGTGAGACAACTCAGAAAGTGGGTTGTGTTGGTCCATGAACTGTGACAACTGTGATGAACCAAAGAATTCTTTAACCGCAGCTGTTACAGGACGGATATTGATAATTTGTTGTGGTGTCAAGACTTCGTTGTCCTGAACAGACATACGTTCACGGACATTACGTTCCATACGAGAAAGTCCAAGACGTACTTGGTTGGCAAGCAATTCACCAACCGCACGGATACGACGGTTTCCAAGGTGGTCGATATCGTCTACACGGCCAAGTCCTTCAGCCAAGTTGAGGAAGTAGCTCATCTCAGCAAGGATATCTGCAGGAGTGACGATACGAACCTTGTCATCTGGATTGGCATTACCAATGATAGTTACGACACGGTCTGGGTCAGTTGGTGCAACAACCTTGAATTTTTGAAGAACAACTGGCTCAGTCACAACGGCTGCATCATTTGGAATGTAAACAATCTTATTCAAATCACCATCCAAATGGCTTTCAATACTTTCAATCACGCTACGAGTCATGATTGTTCCAGCTTCTACCAAGATTTCTCCTGTTTCAGGATCTACCAACGGCTCAGCAATTGTTTGGTTGAGCAAGCGTGTTTTAACATTGAGTTTTTTATTGATCTTGTAACGACCAACTGCTGCCAAATCATAGCGACGTGGGTCAAAGAAACGAGCTACAAGCAAGCTACGTGAGCTTTCAGCAGTCTTAGGCTCACCTGGACGAAGGCGTTCATAAATTTCTTTCAAGGCTTCGTCTGTACGAGAATCCATTGGGTTCTTGTGGATATCTTTTTCAACAGTGTTGCGAACCAATTCACTATCACCAAAGATATCAAAGATTTCATCATCACCTGAGAAACCAAGGGCACGAACCAAGGTTGTAAATGGAATCTTACGAGTACGGTCGATACGAGTGTAGGCGATGTCTTTTGAGTCGCTTTCAAGTTCCAACCAAGCTCCACGGTTAGGGATAACAGTTGAACCGTAGCCCACTTTACCATTTTTATCAACTTTATCGTTAAAGTAAACACCTGGTGAGCGGACCAACTGAGATACGATGATACGTTCACCACCATTGATGATGAAGGTACCCATTTCTGTCATGATTGGGAAATCACCAAAGAAAACTTCTTGAGTTTTGATTTCGCCTGTTTCTTTATTGATCAAGCGGAAGGTTACAAAAATTGGTGCTGAGTAGCTAGCATCGTGGATACGAGCCTCTTCTAGCGTGTATTTTGGTTCCTTGATTTCATATCCAACAAATTCCAACTCCATTGTGTCTGTGAAGTTTGAAATTGGCAATACATCTTCAAACACTTCCTTAAGACCGTGGTCTAGGAAAGCTTTGAATGAATCAGTTTGAATTTCAATCAAATTTGGTAAGTCAAGAACTTCTTTGATTCTTGAAAAACTACGACGGGTACGATGTTTCCCGTATTGAACGTCATGTCCTGCCAAGATGATTCTCCTTTGTAAATAAGTTCCAAGCCTTGTCAATCAGGCTTTCTAATCGTCATATGGTTGTAAAACCCCTATCACCGTGTCCCTTTGATAAATTTTCAGAATCTTTAAGTCTTTGTTACAAGTGCTCAAAATCCTGAAAAAAAGCACAAAAAGAGCAGCTAAATCTGACTTTTTCAGAAGATTTAACTGCTGTGAGCCTTGTCTGGACAATATTTCAGACAAAACCTACGACAAATGATTACTCATATTATACCCTATTTAGCTAGATTTTTCAAGGGATTCTATAGATTTTTGGTGAATTTTTTTCCTATAAAAAATTGAATTCAACTATTGATTTACGAAGTCCATTTTCAGCCTAATTATCTACTAAGAATATAGTAAATTACGGTTTTACTATTTTATCCTAGTCTATTTTTCTTGACTTTACTTGGTTTTTCTTTTAATATATATGTATAAATATATAAGGAGGTTTGTTATGGATATTTTGCTTTCTGAAACAGAACAAAATCTGCTAGTGTTACTGGAAGAACTAACCAAACACCAGGATTGGATACAAGATTCATCTTTATCAGAAATTCTGAATCTGTCAGCAGAAGAATTGCAAGAACACCTTTTTAAACTTGAGCAATTATTTCCTAACCTCTTTATTCGATCAGCAAAAGAAGGTATTCAGTTGCAGTTTGAAGCCCGAAACTCTTTAGACCCTAAAATTGCTATCTTTGAACAATCTGCAACTTATTCTTTTTTGAACCGTCTATTTTTTAAAGAGGGGCAATCACTTGACCAAATGTGCCAGGCGCTTTCGATTAATCCAGAGCAGATTGAGGAAAGCATCCGTCGTCTAAACACAATCCTTCCCCAACACTATAATATCAACATCCAGCCTTCCTCTCTGAGCATGATGGGAACAGAAGAAGACATTCGCGCCTTTTATCTGGACTACTTTAGCCAAAGTTACAGCTTTCTTGATTGGCCCTTCTCTTCTATTTCCGAAGAGTGTCTGACTGACTTGATTCAGTTATTTTTGAACGCCCAACAAGTTTCACCCAACCTCAGCAGTCTACGGCAAATCAAATATACCTTGGCTATCAATCTAGAGCGGTTAAATAAGGGACGTTTCATTGAAAATCCCACTCCCCTTTTAACCAGCCACTACAGCTCCCTCATGCAAATTCCGCAGTTTGTACAAGAGATCGAAAAGCTGGCTAAAAAACTCCATTTTGAACCTACAAAGGAAACACTGGAACAGCTATTTTCAAACCCAGTAAAGTCTCCTCAAATCACAAACAAGCCTAACAATGGAGCTTTAGGAGACATTCATCAGATTCAAAAATCCTATCGTTTATTGAGTCAAATATTAGAAGAGTTAGCTAAAGAATTTCACCTACAGATTGAAAATCGCGAAGAATTGATTTGGCTCCTCCACTACACTGCCCAATCTGATTTTCTCCACCCACTTAGCAACAAATCTCTTGAAAAGCAAAAGTCTCTGCTTTTAACCAATTACCAAAAAGAATTTCCTAAACTATTGAACGCAAGTCAAAGGAAATTTCAGGCTTATCTAGCTGAAATTGGTCTAGAAAGTCACCCGAGTAAACTACAAGAGCTAGTTTATGCCTTTTCTATCCAAGGACAACGAATTTTAGTCCAATTACTTCAAAAACTTCCCAAAATTCGTGTTTTGGTCATTAGTCATCTAGATAGTGAGCATGCACAAAACCTAATTGACACCCTTTCCCACTACGGTAACAATCTCTATCTATTTGATCCTTGGGAAAAGTCCAGTATCTCTTCCTCAATCTTCAATCAAATTCCACACGATATTGTGATCACCACCTTCCCTGTTTCCAATTGTCCGAAACCCATTATTTGTAGTCGGAATCTTTCTACTGCAGAACTATTTCACCACCTCCATCTTTTGGGTTCACAAATTCATAAAGAAAGACTAGCTTAGTCGTAACAGAAAACCTGTTGCGATTTTTCTTTTGTTTTAATTTCAAGAAAACGCTTGCATATTGTTTTACTACATGCTATACTGATATAGAAATTTATTGATTGGAGAATCATTATGAGAAAAACACCATCTCACACTGAGAAAAAAATGGTCTACAGCATCCGTTCCCTCAAAAATGGAACTGGTTCTGTCCTGATCGGCGCAAGCTTCGTCCTACTTGCCATGGCTACACCAACTATCTCAGCCAACGAAAATACTACAACCACTAACGCAAGTAATAGTGAAACTACTACTGCCCTTGCCCAACCTCTTACTGATACAGCAACGAGCATTAGTAAGAAAGAAAGTGATATTTCTTCACTTAAAAATGCAAACGCTTCCCTAGAGAAAAAAGAAGAAGAACCTGCAACAGAGGCAACCACTCCTGTCGCAATCCCTGCTGATTCAGCACCACAAACCGGACAAGATCGTTCAAGTGAGCCAACTACTTCTACTACGACTGAAACTAAGGCAGAAGAGCCAATCGAAGACAATTACTTCCGTATCCACGTCAAAAAACTTCCTGAAGAAAACAAGGATAGTCAAGGACTATGGACTTGGGATGATGTTGAAAAACCTTCTGAAAACTGGCCTAACGGAGCCTTGTCCTTCAAGGATGCCAAAAAAGACGACTACGGCTACTACCTAGATATCAAATTAAAGGGAGAACAAGCCAAAAAAATTAGCTTCCTCATCAATAATACAGCTGGAAAAAATCTAACCGGTGATAAATCGGTAGAAAAACTGGCATCAAAGATGAATGAGGCTTGGTTAGACCAAGATCACAAGGTTTTCTCTTACGAGCCACAACCTGCAGGAACTATTCGCGTCAACTACTACCGTACAGATGGCAACTATGACAAGAAAGCTCTCTGGTACTGGGGAGATGTGAAAAATCCAAGTAGTGGTGAATGGCCTAACGGAACAGACTTTACGGCTACAGGCAAATATGGTCGCTATATCGATATTCCACTCAAAGATGCAGCTAAAGATCTTGGATTTTTATTACTAGACAGAAAGAAACAAGGAGACGATGTGAAAATCCGTAAAGAAGATTATAAGTTCACAGATTTGAAAAATCATAGCCAAATTTTCCTAAAAGATGATGACGAAACCATCTACACCAACCCCTACTATGTGCACGATATCCGCATGACAGGAGCTCAACACGTAGGAACTTCTAGCATTGAAAGTAGCTTTTCAACAATTGTCGGTGCTAAAAAAGAAGATATCCTCAAGCACTCCAACATTACTAATCACCTAGGAAACAAAGTAACTATCACTGATGTTACAATCGATGAGGCTGGTAAGAAAGTGACCTACAGAGGAGATTTCTCTGACACAAAACATCCTTATACCGTTAGCTACAACTCTGACAAATTCACTACCAAAACAAGCTGGCGCCTGAAAGATGAGACTTACAGCTATGATGGTAAACTTGGAGCTGAACTCAAAGAAGAAGGAAAACAGGTTGATTTGACCCTCTGGTCACCAAGTGCTGATAAGGTTTCTGTTGTTGTCTACGACAAGAATGACCCTGAAAAAGTAGTTGGAACTGTCGCTCTTGAAAAAGGGGAAAGAGGAACTTGGAAACAAACTCTAGATAGCACAAACAAACTAGGCATCACAGATTTCACTGGCTACTATTATCAATACCAAATCGAGCGTCAAGGTAAAACTGTTCTTGCACTCGATCCTTACGCTAAATCCCTCGCTGCTTGGAATAGTGACGATGCTAAGATTGACGATGCCCATAAAGTGGCTAAAGCTGCCTTTGTAGATCCAGCTAAACTAGGACCTCAAGACTTGACTTATGGTAAGATTCGCAACTTCAAATCGCGCGAAGATGCTGTCATCTATGAAGCTCATGTGCGTGACTTCACTTCAGATCCTGCCATCGCAAAAGATTTGACTAAGCCATTTGGTACCTTTGAAGCCTTTATCGAAAAACTAGACTACCTCAAAAACTTGGGTGTAACCCACATCCAGCTCCTTCCAGTCTTGTCTTACTACTTTGTCAATGAATTGAAGAACCATGAACGCTTGTCTGACTATGCTTCAAGCAACAGCAACTACAACTGGGGATATGACCCTCAAAACTACTTCTCATTGACTGGTATGTACTCAAGCGATCCTAAAAATCCAGAAAAACGAATCGCAGAGTTTAAAAACCTCATCAATGAGATCCACAAACGTGGCATGGGAGCTATCCTGGACGTAGTGTATAACCATACAGCCAAAGTCGATATCTTTGAAGATTTGGAACCAAACTACTACCACTTTATGGATGCCGATGGAACACCTCGAACTAGCTTTGGTGGTGGACGCTTGGGGACAACCCACCATATGACCAAACGGCTCCTAATTGACTCTATCAAATATCTAGTTGATACCTACAAAGTAGATGGCTTCCGTTTCGATATGATGGGAGACCATGATGCAGCTTCTATCGAAGAAGCTTACAAGGCTGCACGCGCCCTCAATCCAAACCTCATCATGCTAGGTGAAGGTTGGAGAACCTATGCCGGTGATGAAAATATGCCTACTAAAGCTGCTGACCAAGATTGGATGAAACATACCGATACTGTCGCTGTCTTTTCAGATGACATCCGTAACAACCTCAAGTCTGGTTATCCAAACGAAGGTCAACCTGCCTTTATCACAGGTGGCAAGCGTGATAT
Source organism: Streptococcus mitis (assembly GCA_018364455.1). Taxonomy (GTDB): domain Bacteria; phylum Bacillota; class Bacilli; order Lactobacillales; family Streptococcaceae; genus Streptococcus; species Streptococcus mitis_BR. The sequence continues at coordinate 14,744 of JAGZLW010000009.1, forward strand.
CAACACTATCTTCAAAAATCTCATTGCTCAACCAACCAACTTTGAAGCAGACAGTCCTGGAGATGTTATCCAGTATATCGCAGCCCATGATAACTTGACTCTCTTTGACATCATTGCCCAGTCTATCAAAAAAGACCCAAGCAAGGCTGAGAATTATGCTGAAATCCATCGTCGTTTGCGACTTGGAAACCTCATGGTCTTGACAGCTCAAGGAACTCCATTTATCCACTCTGGTCAGGAATACGGACGTACTAAACAATTCCGTGACCCAGCCTACAAGACTCCAGTAGCGGAGGATAAGGTTCCAAACAAATCTCACTTGTTGCGTGATAAGGATGGCAATCCATTTGACTATCCTTACTTCATCCATGACTCTTACGATTCGAGTGATGCTATTAACAAGTTTGACTGGACTAAGGCTACAGATGGTAAAGCTTATCCTGAAAATGTCAAGAGCCGTGACTATATGAAAGGTTTGATTGCCCTTCGTCAATCTACAGATGCCTTCCGACTTAAGAGCCTACAAGATATCAAAGACCGTATCCACCTCATCACTGTGCCAGGTCAAAATGGTGTAGAAAAAGAGGATGTAGTAATTGGCTACCAAATTACTGCTCCAAACGGTGATATCTACGCAGTCTTTGTCAACGCGGATGAAAAAGCTCGCGAATTTAATTTGGGAACTGCCTTTGCCCACCTCAGAAATGCTGAAGTTTTGGCAGATGAAAACCAAGCAGGGCCAGTAGGAATTGCCAACCCGAAAGGACTTGAGTGGACTGAAAAAGGCTTGAAATTGAATGCCCTTACAGCTACTGTTCTTCGAGTCTCTCAAGGCGGTGCCATCGTTGCCCCAGCTGTGGAAGAAAAACCAGAATTTGAGCTTTCTAGCTTAAAACAAGAACACGGTCAAAATAACGGCCAAGACAATATGTCAAACCGAGTAGACAAACCGGAACAGCAAACTCCAGCTCCACAAACTAAACCTGATTCTGCAAAACCAGATACAAAAGTAGCTGATACAGAAGATAAACCTAGCCAAGCTACAACTGATTCACAAGCTTCACAACCAGCACAAGAAGCACAAGCATCATCTGTAAGTGAAGCTGTTCGAAACGAATCGGTAGATAACTCTAACAAGGAAAATATACCTGCAACTCCAGCTAAACAAGCTGAACTTCCAAATACAGGAACCAAAAACGATAACAAACTTCTGTTTGCAGGAATCAGCCTCCTTGCACTCCTAGGTCTCGGTTTCTTGCTAAAAAACAAAAAAGAGAACTAAACTAGCCCTCCTATAGAACAATCCCCCAAGCATTATAGCTCGGGGGATTGATTTTTGTACAATATTTATTTTCCTAATAGGCTTGATTAGGATTTTTTATTTAGCCTCTTTCATGGCAAAATAAGCCCGAACTTTGGGTGCTACTTGTGTTCCGAAGAGTTCAATAGCTCTTAGAACTTGTTCATGAGGCATAGAACCAAGCGGTAGATGGAGCATGAAGCGGTCCAAACCTAAATCCTCAATCATGCGAATCAATTTTTCTGCCACCTGATCTGGATTGCCCACAAACATGGCGCCATTGGGTCCAACTTGCTCCAAATATTGTTCATAACGCAATTCCTGCCAGTGTGGACGGTCTTTGGAAATAGCATCCACTACTTGCTTGGTCGGATGGAAATAATCTTTCACAGCTTGCTCGCCATCCTCATCAATCCACCCCCAAGAATGAGCTCCGACCTTTAGTTCATGACTGGTATGGCCCGCTTCACTCCCAATCTCACGATAAGCCTGAATCAACTTTTTAAAATAACGCGGATTGCCACCAATAATGGCATAGACAATCGGTAGACCTGCCTGAGCAATCTTCACAGTTGATTCGACATGACCACCTGTCGCTATCCACAAGGGCAATTTGTCCTGAACTGGACGAGGATAAACTTCTTTGCCAGAGATTGTTTGGGTCAAGCGCCCTTGCCAGTCTAGTTTTGTCTTTTCATTGACTAACTGGAGCAAATCTAATTTCTCATCAAAGAGAGCTTCGTAGTCTTTCAAATCATAGCCAAACAGAGGAAATGATTCCGTGAAAGAACCCCTTCCAGCCATAATCTCCGCACGTCCATTTGACAAAGCATCTATAGTGGCATACTGTTGGAACAAACGAATCGGATCCATGCTTGAGAGAATGCTGACTGCACTGGTCAAACGGATTTTCTTGGTATTGACTGCCCCAGCTGCCAGAACAATCTCTGGGGCAGATACTGCAAAGTCTTCCCGATGATGTTCCCCAATCCCATACACATCCAAACCAACCTTGTCAGCCAGTTCAATTTCTGCCACCAACTGACGAATGCGTTCGGCATGACTGTAAGTCTGTCCAATCCCTTCAAGCTCCGTTGTTTCCCCAAATGTTGAAATTCCTAATTCTACCATTGCAATTCTCCTTGTCTACCTCTGTCCTTCATTTTGAAAAATTATTCTAACACGAATCTTGAGTACAAGCAACCAATTTGCTCACAAGAAAAAGCCTAGATAACTAGACTTTTTTGGCTTATTCTACCGTTACTGACTTAGCAAGGTTACGTGGTTTATCCACATCAAGGCCACGGTGTAGGGTTGCAAAGTAAGCGACCAATTGTGTTGGTACGACCATTGAGATTGGTGAGAGGTAAGGGTGGACGGTCGTAAGAACGATGTCGTCTGTCTCTTTAGCAACATTCTCTTCTGCTATAGTGAGGACTTTGGCACCACGGGCTGCCACCTCTTGGATATTTCCACGAGTGTGGTTGGCAAGAACTGGATCTGACAAGAGGGCCAAGACAGGCGTTCCTTCTTCAATCAAGGCAATGGTTCCGTGCTTTAGTTCTCCTGCCGCAAAGCCTTCACACTGGATATAAGAAATCTCTTTAAGTTTGAGACTTGCTTCCATGGCTACGTAGTAATCTTGACCACGCCCAATATAAAAGGCGTTGCGAGTTGTTTCAAGAAGCTCACGAACCTTGGCTTCAATGGTTTCTTTCTCTGAAAGAGTTGATTCGATAGACTGAGCTACGATTGACAACTCATGAACCAAGTCAAAGGCTTGCGCCTTAGCATTACCATTTGCTTCTCCTACTGCTTTTGCTAAGAAGGCAAGGGCTGCAATTTGTGCTGTATAAGCCTTGGTCGAGGCTACGGCAATTTCAGGACCTGCATGAAGGAGCATGGTATGGTTAGCTTCACGAGAAAGAGTTGAACCTGGGACGTTTGTCACTGTCAAGCTTGGGATTCCCATTTCATTAGCCTTGACCAAAACCTGACGGCTATCTGCTGTTTCACCAGACTGGCTGATAAAGATGAAGAGTGGTTTCTTGCTGAGAAGTGGCATACCGTAGCCCCACTCAGATGAGATTCCAAGTTCAACTGGTGTATCTGTCAATTCTTCCAACATTTTCTTAGAAGCAAATCCTGCGTGGTAAGATGTTCCAGCTGCAAGGATGTAGATACGGTCTGCGTCTTGAACAGCCTGGATGATAGCTGGGTCTACGACAACTTGACCAGCCTCATCTGTGTAGGCTTGGATGAGTTTACGCATAACCGTTGGTTGCTCATCGATTTCCTTGAGCATGTAGTAAGGATAAGTTCCCTTACCGATATCTGACAAATCAAGCTCAGCAGTGTAGCTAGCACGCTCACGACTGTTACCATCATAGTCTTGAACTTCCACGCTATCAGCCTTGACGATTACCAACTCTTGGTCATGAATTTCCATGTATTGGTTGGTTTCACGAATCATAGCCATGGCGTCTGAGCAGACCATGTTGTAGCCATCTCCAAGACCAATCAAGAGTGGTGATTTATTCTTCGCTACATAAATGGCATCTGGATTTTCAGAGTCAATCAAGGCAAAGGCATAAGAACCACGGATGATATGAAGGGCTTTTTTGAAGGCTTCAAGAACTGACAAACCGTCTTCTTCCGCAAATTTTCCAATCAAATGAACGGCTATTTCCGTATCTGTTTGCCCTTTGAAGTGGTGACCTGCAAGGTATTCTTCCTTGATTTCAAGGTAGTTCTCAATCACCCCATTGTGAACCAAGACAAAACGTTCTGTCTCAGAGCGGTGTGGGTGAGCATTGTCTTCAGTTGGTTTCCCGTGAGTTGCCCAACGAGTATGTCCGATACCAGTTGTTCCCTCAACACCAGCTGTCTTGGCAGACAATTCTGCGATACGACCAACAGCCTTAACCAGGTGATTTTCAGCACCACCTAGGACAAAAATCCCCGCAGAATCATAGCCACGGTATTCGAGCTTTTCAAGCCCTTGAATCAAAATATCAGTTGCATTTGTGTTTCCAACAACACCAACAATTCCACACATAGTATATACGACACAGCCAAGCTGTGCTTTCTCCTTAAAATTGGTATAGTCTGATTCCTCTTTTATAGAACCAGCAAAAACAGTATATACTTGTTTCTTTCACTTGTCAAGAGTAAAAATTGGTATAGTTCACATTAACTTCTTGTAAACAAAAAACTCTGACCAATTAGGATAATCAGTCAGAGTCCTTTTTAAAATCCATTATTATCGCTTAATTCCTTGAACCAGTGCCCTGATTTCTTCAGACGACGTTCTTGCGTTTCCAAGTCTAATTCGACCAAACCATAGCGATTTTTATAGCTGTTGAGCCATGACCAGCAATCAATAAAGGTCCAGATTAAGTATCCTTTACAGTTGGCTCCATCTTCAATAGCACGGTGAAGTTCACGAAGATGACCTTTTACAAAGTCAATACGGTAATCATCTTGAATCATTCCATCTTGACGGAATTTTTCTTCCCCTTCAACACCCATACCATTCTCAGTCAACATCCACTCAATATTGCCATAATTCCCCTTGATATTTTGGGCAATGTCATAAATCCCCTGCTCATAAATCTCCCAGCCACGATGAGGATTGATTTTACGTCCAGGCATAACATAAGGTTCGTAAAAATGTTCTGGCAAAAGAGGACTCTCTGGATTCTTAGCAAATCGAGGAGCCATAACACGCAAAGGTTGATAGTAGTTGACACCAAGGAAGTCTACCGTATTGTCACGAATGAGCTTCAACTCCTCCTCCGTAGTATCAGGTAAGAGACCGTATTCATGTAAGATTTCTACCAACTCCTGTGGATAAGTCCCCAAAACAGACGGATCTAAGAAAGATTGGGCCTGAAAAAGGTCCGCAATGCGAGCTGCCTTGACATCAGCAGGATGCTGGCTACGTGGATAAGCCGGTGTCAAGTTTAAGACAATCCCAATCTTAGCATCAGGCAAGAGTTCATGACAGGCCTTGACCGCTCGACTGCTAGCTAATTGTGTGTGATAAGCTACTTTAACTGCCGCTTCTGCATCCACCTTATGTGGATAATGTGCATCGTAAAAATAGCCAAACTCTACAGGAACGATGGGCTCGTTAAAGGTAATCCATTGATCCACTAAATCTCCATAAGTCTCAAAACAAAAACGAGCATAATCTTCATAAGCTGAAACTGTCGCCTTATTTTCCCAACCATCACCAGCTTCTTGAAGAGCAAAAGGCAAATCAAAGTGGTAGAGATTGACTAAAAGACGAATCCCCTTAGCCTTAATAACCTCAAAAACCTTACGATAGAAATCCACACCTTGAGGATTGACTTTTCCACATCCTTGTGGAAAAATCCGTGACCACTGAATAGAAGTCCGAAAGGCCGTGTGACCAGTTTCTAACAAGAGATCGATATCCTTTTCCCAGTTTTCATAAAAGGTTGATGTTTTATCTGGACCAATCCCATTATAGTAACGATTTGGCTCCACTTGGAACCAGTAATCCCAGAGATTATCTCCCTTACCGTCACCAGCTACACGTCCTTCTGTCTGCGGTCCAGAAGTAGAGGATCCCCAGACAAAATCCTTTGGAAATCTTAGCATACATTTACCTCTTTATCTACTCATTTTTCCCATTATACAGAAAAAACAAGGTAAAAACTAGTTACATTTTTTCCTTGTTTTTCTTCTGATTATAGTTTTTATTTCTTGCTGAGGATTTCAAGCGTTTCGAGCAAGTTATCTGCATGAACTTCGATAGTGTCACCAGTCGCTTTAATCTTAACTTCTACGATGCCATCAGCCGCTTTCTTCCCAACAGTGATACGAATCGGCAATCCAATCAAGTCGCTATCACTGAATTTGACTCCGACACGTTCGTTACGGTCATCCGTCAAGACTTCGTAACCAGCTCCCATCAAGCTTGCTTCAAGTTTTTCTGTCAGAGCTTGTGCTTCTTCGTCCTTGACATTGACAGTGATCAAGTGAACATCAAATGGCGCCAATTCTTTAGGGAAGTTGATTCCCCAAGCGTAACGGTATTCACCTTTTGGCGTTTTGTTGACAAAGAGGCGAGCGTGTTGCTCCATCACTGCTGAAAGGAGACGGCTGACACCGATACCGTAACATCCCATGATGATTGGCACAGCACGGCCATTTTCATCCAAAACATCTGCTCCCATGCTTGCTGAATAGCGAGTGCCGAGTTTAAAGATGTGACCAATTTCGATACCACGCGCAAAGTTAAGGACTCCTTGTCCGTCTGGGGAAATTTCACCCTCACGAACTTCACGGATATCCACATATTCTGCAGTAAAATCACGACCTGGATTCACACCAGTCAAGTGGTAGCCATCTTCGTTAGCACCGACCACTGCATTGCGAACATCTTGCACCTTACGGTCTGCAATAATTTTAATATTCTCTGGCAAACTAACTGGTCCAAGTGAACCAAATCCTGCTTGAACAACATTTGCCACTTCTTCTTCACTAGCAACGTCAAAGAAATCTGCTCCCAAGTGGTTTTTCAACTTAACTTCGTTAAGCTGGTCATTTCCAACTAGAAGGGCTGCAACAAGCTCACCATCTGCCATGTAAAATAGAGTTTTAATCGTTTGTTCTTCTGGGACGTTTAGGAAAGCTGCCACTTCATCGATTGATTTAACATCTGGTGTTGCAACGCGAGTCACTTCTTCTTCAGCGACAACACGGTTGCTTGGTTTGTACTCGTTTGTTGCCATTTCCAAGTTAGCAGCATAGCTAGACTCACTTGAGTAAGCAATAGTATCTTCACCAGAAACCATCCATTTGAGCAATTCTGCCTTGATTTCTTCTTGCACTTCTGTAGGAATTTCATCAAATGAGGCAACTGACTTGTCCAAGACAACCCAGCGGTCAAGATCTGTACGAGCAGGTGTAATCGCCATAAATTCTTGGCTGTCCTTACCACCCATGGCTCCACCGTCACCGATGATAGCCTTGAAGTCTAAGCCACTACGAGTGAAAATACGCTCATAGGCAGCCTTGTACTCATCGTAAACACTGTCCAAACTATCATAGTTAGCGTGGAAGCTGTAAGCATCTTTCATGATAAACTCACGTGTACGAAGAAGTCCATTACGTGGACGTTTTTCATCACGATACTTAGGTTGGATTTGATAAAGGTTAAGCGGCAATTGCTTGTAAGACTTAACAGAATCACGAACAATAGCTGTAAAAGTTTCTTCGTGAGTTGGACCTAGGATAAAGTCTGATTTTTCACGGTTTTTTAGCTTGTAAAGGTCTTCACCATAAGTTTCGTAACGACCTGATTCGCGCCACAATTCTGCACTGAGAAGGGCAGGAGCCAACATCTCAACTGCACCAATCTTATCAAATTCTTGGCGCATGATGTTTTTGGCTTTTTCAATCACACGGTTGGCAAGTGGTAGGTAAGAATAAACACCTGCAGATACTTGACGAACATAACCAGCTCGCAACATAAGAGCATGGCTGATAACTTGAGCATCGCTTGGCATTTCGCGAAGCGTTGGGATAGGCATTTTACTTTGTTTCATAATATTCCTCGATTATCTAAAAAAGAGTCGCATAATGTCATTCCAGGTCACAGCAATCATCAAGACAACCATGATGACCACTCCGGCCAAGGTGACATAGGTTTCAATTTCTTGTTTCAATGGTTTGCGGCGAATGGCTTCCAGGATATTGAGCACAATCTTACCACCATCCAGAGCTGGAATCGGAATAAGATTAAAAATCCCGATATTGATGGAAATCATTGCCAAGAGGTACAAGACATTCTCAATTCCATTTTTAGCAGCATCACTACTTGCCTTAAAGATGGCAACAGGTCCACCTAGCTTGTTCAAATCCGGTTGGAAAATCAGATTTTTCAGGGCCGAGAGAATTCGGAGAGCTGAGTCAGCAGCAGTTGTAAAACCACCTACAAACATGGATAGAAAATCTGACTTAATCCCAGGTTGAACACCTAGAAGATATCGACCCTGATTTTCTTCTGGGGTAACCGTAACTTGTTTGTCACTACCTTGTTCAGAGATAGTCACATCCAAGGTCGGGGCCGTCTTATCTTTGGTTTCTGCTTCCACAGCCTGGATCAAACTTTCCCAGTTGCTAATCTCATGTGAGCCGATCTTGGTAATCTGAGCTGTTTCTGGCACTCCCACCTTAGCCAAGGCCCCTTGAGGCATGACATGAAACTGATTGGTATCAACATCTCTGACACCACCCTGCATGAAGATTAAAATCCAGAAAACAACGACACCTAAGATAAAGTTGTTCATAGGTCCTGCAAAGTTGGTAATGAGTTTCCCCCAGATAGTCGCATTTTGATATTGAACATCTAAAGGTGCAATCCGAACCTCAGTACCATCTGCTTCCACAACCGTTGCATCGTGATCCACTGCAAATGTTTTTTCTTCTTCCAGAACCAATCCTTTGATAAAGAGCTTGTCTTCAAAATCAAACTGGGTCACCTGCATAGGGAGGGCTGTTTGATCTAATTTTTTACCAGAGAGATTGATACGTTTAACCTTACCATCATCAGTAAGCGTCAAACTGACAGGAGTTCCTGTCTTAATTTCAGTTGTATCATCACCCCAACCAGCCATGCGAACATAGCCACCCAGAGGCAAGATTCGAATGGTATAGGCTGTCCCATCCTTGCCAATGTGAGCAAAGATTTTGGGTCCCATACCGATGGCAAATTCACGCACTAGAATTCCTGATTTCTTGGCAAAGTAGAAGTGTCCGAACTCGTGCACTACTACAATAATCCCGAAAACCAGCATAAAGGTTAAAATTCCGAGCATAGTATTTCCTCCGTCTTTTGATTAAAAGAGTCCAAACAAGTGCATAATTGGAAATACAAGCAACATACTATCGAAACGATCCAAAACACCACCATGTCCAGGGATAAATTTCCCAGAATCCTTGACACCAAAGTGACGCTTGATCGAACTTTCTAGTAAATCACCAAATTGTCCAGCAATGCTAAAGAAAATAGCAAATACCGACATCTTGTAAATTCCATATGGAAGAGCGACTGTACTGTCAACTATCATAAAGATGATGGTTACTAAAATCGCACCTAAAATACCACCCAAGGCACCCTCAAAGGTTTTATTTGGAGAAACTGTCGGAGCTAGTTTTCGTTTACCATAGTTCATCCCAACAAGATAGGCACCACTGTCTGTTGCCCAAACGATACATAAGGCTAATAGTGCCTTATCTAAACCTGCAATTCTAGCATCTAATAGAGCATTAAAACCAAAGCCCACGTAGAAACTCATAGCAAGCGGGAAAACCGCATCCTCAATCGTATACGACTTGCTAAATACAGTCGTTCCCAACATGATTGAAATCAGAACACTATAAGCAACCACATTCCCATCAACTGGCAAAAAAGTCAGATAATTCTCCAAGGGAATGGTCAAGGCAAAGGTTGCAAAGAGGGTCAAGAGCCCCTCCATCGTCATGGTCTCTAAACCTCTCATCTTCAAAAGTTCATGCATTGCTAGCATGGCTATGATTCCGATGGCGATCTGAAGCAAAAGGCCACCAATCATTAAAATTGGTAGGAAAATAGCCAGGGCAATCCCTGCGAACAAGGTTCTTTTTTGTAAATCCTTTGTCATATCTCCTCCTAAACTCCTCCAAATCGGCGATGACGACGATTGTAGGCAAGAATAGCTTCCTGCAAGGCTACCTCATCAAAATCAGGCCACAAGGTGTCCGTAAAATAGAGCTCACTGTAGGCTCCCTGCCATGGAAGAAAATTACTCAAACGCAATTCTCCACTAGTACGTATAATCAAGTCTGGGTCTCGTAGGTCCTTAGGCAAATGATGGGTAAAGAGATAATTGCCAATCAATTCCTCTGTGATATCACCTGGGGAGATTTTGGCATCTAAAACATCCTGGGAAATCAACTTAAGAGCCTGTGTAATCTCAGCACGTCCACCATAGTTGAGGGCAAAATTCAGAATCAAACCTGTGTTGTTCTTAGTCAATTCCTCAGCCTTGGTTAAAGCTTCAAAAGTTTGCTTAGGCAGACGGTCCGTTTCTCCAATCATTTGAATCTTAACATTATTCGCATGCAGTTCCGGGACATAATTGTCATAGAACTCTACTGGCAAGTTCATGATAAACTTGACTTCCTGATCGGGACGAGTCCAATTTTCCGTAGAAAAAGCATAAACTGTAATAACCTTAACTCCCAGTTTGTTGGCTGCCTTGGTCACAGTTTGTAATGCTTCCATGCCCGCCTTATGTCCGAAGACTCGCGGTTGCATACGTTTTTTAGCCCAGCGGCCATTCCCATCCATGATGATGCCGATATGAGCAGGAACCTGTGTCGGAACCTCTACTTCCACAGCCTTATCTTTCTTAAAAAATCCAAACATGATCTTATTCCTATTCAAAAATCTATCGTTTCATTATACCATATTTCCCCATTTTCTTCTATCACTAAGCTATTTATTCTCAGGCACAAAGCCCATTTTTCAAAAAAATAAGCCGCCTGATTGGGCGACTCTATTTTTATAGGGAGATTATTATGAAAAAGTTTTAGGAGTTTAAGTTAAGGTCTTCTTAACTTATGGACTTAGTATACACTTCCTAGCTTAAAGTTTTCTTAAGTATTTTTAAAAATCAAATTTTTCCATTTTTCCTGCCAATTTTTCTTGGATAATCGTGTTTGATAGAGCTTCATTCGGTCTTCATTCTCTAAAAAATGAGGAGTTGGACGAACTTGAAAATTCAAAATATCCTCCAAACCATAAGGTGCATAGAGTTCAAAATCGGATTCTTCATTCAAGCGCAGTCCAACTGCCGTACACCGTTCTGGATACTTACTCATAGCATCACAAGAGCTGCTATAGGGAGCAGTATGAGGGCTATGCTGGTGCATATAGACTTGATTTTTCAATTCCCACTGGTACTGAGAAAAGTCCTCTCTCAGCTTTTTCTCTAGGGACAAGGTTTCCTCATAAGAAATATCTGGATCAAAGAAAATTACATCTACATCTGTTTCACAGTCAAAAGGTGATTTATCTGACAAGAGATTCCAGATAAAATTTCTGACAGAACCTGCTGCCAACCAGGAATCTGTCAACTCCAAGTTTCGGATGACAGTCAGAATAGCCATCATATCTGGATTTTCTCTGAAAGCTTCTAGAATTCCTTGCTTATTTTTCACTATATTCATAACCCAAATGCTCATAAGCCTTAGCCGTTGCCACCCGTCCAGACCGTGTTCGCATGATAAAACCTTTTTGAATCAAGTAGGGCTCATACATGTCTTCAACTGTCTCACGCTCTTCTGCTATGTTAACAGAAAGAGTTCCTAGACCAACAGGACCACCACCGTACATCTCAATCATGGTGCGAAGGATTTTTTGATCCACATAGTCTAGACCTTCATGGTCAACATCCAGCATGGTCAAAGCCTTATCGGTAATAATATCATCGATAACCCCATCCCCCATAATCTGGGCAAAATCGCGCACGCGCTTGAGGAGACGATTGGCAATACGAGGGGTTCCACGACTACGCAAGGCCAGCTCGGATGCTGCCTCATGAGTAATTTCCATCTCAAAAATATCTGCCGTCCGCTCAACAATTTCCGTCAAGTCAGCATGGGCATAATACTCCATATGACCTGTAATCCCAAAACGTGCCCGTAGCGGATTTGAGAGCATACCAGCCCGAGTCGTCGCACCAATCAAGGTAAAAGGTGGCAACTCCAAATGAACACTGCGACTGCCTTCACCAGCCCCAATCATGATATCGATGTAGAAGTCCTCCATGGCACTATAAAGCACCTCTTCCACTGACATGGGCAAGCGATGAATCTCGTCAATAAAGAGGACATCCCCAGGCTCTAAGTCATTCAAAATCGCTACCAGATCTCCGGCTTTTTCAATGACTGGACCCGAAGTCTGCTTGAGATTGACACCTAGTTCATTAGCAATAACAAAAGCCATGGTCGTTTTTCCCAAGCCTGGAGGCCCGAATAAGAGCACATGATCCAGCGCTTCATCTCGCATTTTGGCAGCTTCGATAAAGATTTGGAGCTGGTCCTTGACCTTATCTTGCCCAATATATTCACGTAAATACTGAGGACGGAGCGTGCGTTCTACTAACTCCTCATCCCCCATTATCTCATTATCTAAAATTCTACTCATGGCTCTATTATATCAAAAATCCAAGCCACAAACAAAAAAGCCACCCGATTGGGTGACTACTGAGTTTAGCACTTATGTGGTATACTATTCTACGGCACTGCTACACCGCCTACGAAAGGAGGTGAGATAGCCCATGATGGAACTAATCCTTAAAACTATCATCGGACCAATTGTGGTCGGTGTTGTTCTTCGCTTAGTCGATAAATGGCTAAACAAAGATAGATAGTGTCAAAAAAGCCCCCAAGCTTAATGTGGAAGTTAGCTTGGGGGCTTTTCTAGTCCATGATATTGAACTAATCCTTAATTCTTCTCCATTATCCCACAGTTCACAAAATTTGTCAAAACTTTACATCCTCAGCTTCTCAAGCTTTAACCGCTTTACAACAAGACTTTCAAGTTTAAGAGAAAATTAGGGATTCTATCAATTTCATAGAAATTTTGATTTCGTAAACGAAGAGACAATCTTACATGTCACTTCTCATTTAATACGCCACTACTAGACAAGCAAAATCATTATTACAGTAGTTCCAGTCCTTCAATTAACAGTCACTTACAATCAAATTGAGTTTGAAGTAGCTGAAGTAACAACAAACCTATTTCTTAGTCATATTTCCTAAAAAAGTCCCCGCCAATTCCCCGACCAAAATCCGAAAAATATCGAAAAATGATTTTTAGAATAGTAACCAAAAGCCTGAAATAGAGCCAAAAAACTCCACCTGATTGGGTGGAGTTAAGGGAGATTATTATGAAAAAGAAAAGTTTAGGATTTTATTAAATAAAGTTAGGAGGTCTTTATTTAATAACTATATGATACAAGACGAAGCTTAAAACTAGCTTAACTTTTCTCAAATTTTACTATTCTGCAAAAAAATTCTATCACCATCACCTACCCACGAAAAAAGCCACCTGATTGGGTGGCTTCATTAGGAGATTATGATGAAAAAAGTTTTAGGATTTCATTAAATAAAGTTAGGAGGTCTTTATTTAATAACTATATAATACTAGACCATCCTTAAACTTTACTTAAGAACAAACAAGTTTTATTATTTTTCTCTGTTTATCCAAGTCATTCCTATACAATCATAGGTAGATAAGTCTTCAAAACCCAAAGAACGATAAAATCCCACGTTTTTTTCTGTCTCTTCTGTCACCAGCTGGACTTGATAGGCATCTTTGTAATCTTTTAAAGCCTCTTTCATCAAGGAGCTACCAATCCCTTGGCGCTGATAGCTAGGCAAAACAATCAAATCTTGTACAAAAACTGATGAAAATCCATCTCCAACCAAACGAATCAAGCCCACCACAGCATCGCCATCAAGTGCCACATAAATCGCTAATGAATGAGATAAGGCCTGCTCCAACATCTCTGGTTGATGGGTATAATTTGTCCAACCGACAGCCTGATAGAGATGCAAAACATCCTCTAGTTTGACAATTTCTTGCTTTTTAATAGTAATCATCTCAACACCTCTTAAAGCTCTCTCAAGCTCTTGTACTGCTGTCCATTTTTATCAAAATTTTCAGGACGCAACCATATTTCTAAACGAGCTTTGACTTGAGGCCAGTCCTTATCAATCATAGACAACCAATCCGTATCTCTCGTACGCCCCTTATAAACCACTGCCTGACGGAAGGTTCCTTCGTAGACAAAGCCCAAACGTTCTGCTGCTCGTCTTGATGGCAGGTTAAGAGCATCACATTTCCACTCATAGCGACGATAGTTGAGTTCTTCAAAGACATAGCGAGCTAGGAGATACTGGGCTTCTGTCCCTATCCGTGTCCCCTTGAGCTCTGGAGAAAAAGTGACAGCTCCCACTTCTATTACTCGGTTATTCTGGTCAATGCGCATGAGAGAAAAAGTTCCCAAAGCCTTACCAGTTACCTTGTCTATGATTGCATAGTAAAAACGGTCCTTACGAGCCAACATCTGATTTAAGAGGGTAACCAGTTCCTCTCTGTCTGCCACTGGTTCCTGAAAGAGGTAGGTCCACATCTCCCGAGGCGTATCAGGGCCATAAACAGCTAATAAATCCTCCGCATGTTTTTCTACCGAGAGAGCCTCTATTCGAGCATAACGCCCTTCTAAGAAATCAATAGAAGGCAGTTCACCTGGTGTATAACCTTCCATTGACTCACCAATCATCTGACCATATTCGTTTACTGGCATAACTTTCTCCTTATTCACTTATTGAATATAGTATAACATATCTCAATGAAAATTTTAGGAAACACTTGGTTTTCTATTCAATAATGCAAATTCCTCTTATAAAAATCATCCATCCACTTTATGGAGGAATAATCAAATATGGGAGTGAGTGAGTTAATGCTCCTTATGCTTCTCTCTATTTTTTACTGTTTGTATTCAAATTTCTCTTGTTTTAGTGTTTGCTTTTGTATACTGAACTACCAACTAAAACTGTATTTTTATCTTAGTTGGGACTATTATAGTACGGTTCAGCACTATCTACAAATTTTTCAGATGTCTATCAAAAAAATTTATCGTAGCAAACCAAGAATCTACACTTTCTTTCATTAATAAGCGCCAATCTTTTCGATAACGATGATTCGGTTGATAAGCAACCGTCAACATATGCCCTGTTTCATGGTATTTTTTAAACAAAATGGATTCCCCTTTATAATGTGAAATGATATCATCTATCGCGGATGATGCATTCCATATTTCATCAACATCGCTTCCTAGTAATAATAAAGGAGAGGCAATTTTACTCACATCAATCTGAGCCTTACTATCTTCAGGAATATGTTTTCCAAAAAACTTGTTTAACAAATAATTTCCTAGTTGAAATTTTTGATACGGAAGTTCTTTTTGCAAATATGTCCAAGAAGATGAATGAGAGTTGAGTTTTCCCTTTATTCCCTCAAATATTACATTTGAGGGGGAATTGAGTACCAAACATTGCACATCTTCCAAAATACTTTGTCCAGCCAGAACAAGCTCTGCTCCTTTAGAGCGACCATATATTCCTATTTTTGTATTATCAACTTGAGGATGATGATATAGAAAATCTTTCGTCTCCTCCAGACATTCTATTGGAATTCGTTCTAAATTTTGGGGTAATCCCTCTAAACCAAAATAAGCTATCGCAAGACAAATATAACCTCTAGAAGATAAAAGTTGGGCAATATTCTGAGCTTTTTCAATTCTTCCCTCACTACCGCTAACAATAATCACGGCTGGCGCCTTTCTTAACTTTTCATTATAAAATAATCGACCTTGAAAATGCTTGTCATAAATATCTTGATACCTTATTCCCAGATTCATATAACGCCTTACAAAACTTTGCTCCGCGACCACATCTTTCCCCATACTGATTTTAATTTCAACACCAAAATAATCTCGCAATTGAATTCTATCAAGAGAATTGGGTAATCTCCTTTTCCTATTCTTCAACGGTTTCGCATTAAAGAACAAACCCATTTCTGAAATTCCTTTATAAGCTCCCGAAATAGATGCTGTTTGAGAGGTGTCAATCATACCGTCCTGATCAGATAAAAAAATGGCAGTTGATTTCCACACAACATCATGATCTAAAAGTAAGGGAGCATTTATACAGTAATAATCAGACAGGTACATTTCTACACAATACCTTGTCCTTGGTTCTAAACCATTGATAGTAATATAAAAAGATTCATCTGCTAAGTCAGTTTGTGAAATCAGTTCAATGTTTACAGTCATACCTTCTCCTTTTTGTTAATATACTTAACAACTAAATTTAAAACTTACCGCGACTTTTACCACGGTAATTCTCCCCACACCTTTTCAATATCATCCATCAATTTCACAACTGTTTGAAGTTCCATCTCGCTATAGTTGTTTAAAACTGAAAAGACCGATTTTTCAATATGTGCTTGTTGCTCCTTATGGATTTTTAAAATTTCGATGCCTTTTTCAGATAATCTCAAATATTTATTTTTCCCATTATTCGGATCAAAATCAAAAACAACTAAATTTTTTTGAATCAATCTCCTAACACTTTGAGTTATTGCACTTCTCGAAACTTCTAATAATTCAGATAATTTTACTAGATTTAAGGGCTGATTTTCCCCAATCACAACAATCAAATGTACCTCATTCAAAGTAATGGATTTGTCAACACCACTTTTATGTTGATTTTTTTTTAACTGGTCAAACGCTAAAATAAATCTATTGAAACGATTATTAAATGCAATAAATTCTTTTTTATCCATAATCTCCCTTTTCTTTGTTAATCATATTAACAAAACAGAAACTTCCTGTCAAATAAAAAATCCCCCAGATTCTACTCTGAAGGATTCCTATCTTATTTCACAACAATATTAACGAGTTTGTTAGGTACTGCAATCACCTTCACGATTTCCTTACCGTCAATTTCTGCTTTAACCTTTTCATCTGCTAGAGCAATTTCTTGTAATTCTTCGCGTGATAGGTCTTTAGCGACCATGAGTTTGGCACGGACTTTTCCTTTGATTTGGACGACGATTTCGATTTCGTCTTCAACCAATTTACTTTCGTCCCATGTTGGCCAAGCCACGTAAGAGATTGATTCACCTGTTGCGACAACAGTTTGCCAGAGTTCTTCTGCCAAATGAGGTGCAAATGGCGCAATCAATTGGATAAAGCCTTTGGCGTAGTCCACATAGAGTTTGTCTTCCTTGTTAGCAGCGTTGACAAAGACCATGAGTTGGGCAATGGCTGTGTTGAATTTCATGGATTCGATTTGTTCTGTGACAGCTTTAACGGTTTCGTTGTAAACCTTGTCGAGAGAGCCATTGTTTTCTGCAAGGATTTCTTTACTTGCAATCAAACGGTAAACACGGTCAAGGAACTTACGGCTTCCTTCCAGACCTTCTTCAGACCAAGCGATAGAAGCATCGAGTGGTCCCATGAACATTTCATAGACACGAAGAGTATCGGCACCGTATTGTTCCACCACATCGTCTGGATTAACAACATTCTTGAGAGATTTGGACATCTTAGCTGGCGCTTGCTCCAACTCTTCCCCTGTTTCCATATGGAAGAAGGAACCGTCACGTTTTTCAACCTTATCAGTTGCCACAAGAGCCCCACGGTGGTCACGATAGCTGGTTCCCAAAATCATTCCTTGGTTAAAGAGTTTTTGGAATGGTTCTTTCGTCGGAACAACACCGAGGTCATAGAGGAATTTGTGCCAGAAACGAGCGTAGAGCAAGTGAAGAACGGCATGCTCTGCCCCACCCACGTAGATATCTACTGGCAACCATTGTTTGAGAAGATCCTCATCGGCCAATTTCTCAGTATTATGTGGGTCAATATAGCGGAGGTAATACCAGCTTGAACCTGCCCATTGTGGCATGGTGTTGGTTTCACGACGACCTTTGACGCCATCTTCACGAGTCACTTCAAGCCAATCTGTCAAGTTAGCTAGTGGACTTTCTCCAGTACCTGAAGGGCGGATGTCCTTGGTTACAGGCAAGACAAGTGGCAGTTCACTTTCAGGAACAGCTGTTGAAGTTCCATCTTCCCAATGAATGATTGGAATTGGTTCACCCCAGTAACGTTGACGGCTAAAGAGCCAGTCGCGGAGACGGTAGGTAACCTTCTCTTGTCCACAGCCTTTTTCTTCCAACCAAGCCACAATCTTGGCAATAGCGTCTTCTTTGTTGAGTCCATCTAGGAAGTCTGAATTAACGTGAAGACCATCTTCTGTGTAAGCAGCTTCTTCAACGTTTCCACCTTCAAGTACTTCTACGATTGGAAGGTCAAATTGTTTGGCAAATTCCCAGTCACGTTGGTCGTGGGCAGGAACAGCCATAACGGCACCTGTTCCATAACTAGCAAGAACATAGTCCGCAATCCAGATTGGAATTTCCTTACCATTTACAGGGTTGACGGCATAAGCACCAGTCCAAACCCCTGTTTTTTCTTTAGCAAGGTCTGTACGAGCTAAGTCAGACTTGAGGCTAGCTTGGTGTTTGTAGTCTGCTACTGCTTCTGCTTGCTCTGTGCTTGTGATGGCATCTACTAGTTCATGCTCAGGAGCCAAAACGGTGAAAGTCGCACCAAAAAGAGTATCAGGACGAGTGGTAAAGACTGTGAATTCCTTGTCCGTTCCCTTAACTTTGAAAGTTACATTTGCACCAGTTGATTTCCCGATCCAGTTGCGTTGCATGTCCTTGATGGACTCTGGCCAGTCAAGCTCGTCTAAGTCATTGAGCAAGCGCTCTGCGTAGGCCGTGATTTTGAGCATCCATTGGCGCATTGGTTTGCGGACAACTGGATAGCCTCCACGCTCAGATGTTCCGTCAGGAAGAACCTCTTCATTGGCGATAGCTGTTCCTAGTTCCTCAACCCAGTTTACTGGCACTTCAGCTTCATAGGCCAAACCTTTTTCGTAAAGCTTGGTGAAAATCCATTGAGTCCACTTGTAGTAGTTTGGATCTGTTGTATTGACTTCACGATCCCAGTCGTAAGAGAATCCAAGCGCATTGATTTGACGTTTGAAGTTGGCAATGTTCTCAGCTGTAAATTCTGCTGGGTCATTACCAGTATCCATAGCATATTGCTCTGCAGGCAAACCAAAAGCATCCCAACCCATTGGGTGAAGGACATTGTAGCCTTGCGCACGTTTGTAACGGCTGAGGATATCGGTTGCGGTATAGCCTTCTGGGTGTCCTACGTGCAGACCCGCTCCAGATGGATAAGGGAACATATCAAGAGCATAAAACTTCGGTTTTGAAGCGTCTGTTCCTGTCTTAAAAGTGTGATTGTCAGCCCAGTGTTTCTGCCACTTAGACTCAATTTCTTTATGATTGTAAAAACTCATGGTCTCTCTCCAATTTTGTGATGTTACTATTATACCATTTTTGAGGGAATTTGAAATGTGTTAAAAGAAAAAACTGTATACTGTATTTCATTAATTTTGATGGCTCTGAATTGCTCTATCACCCACTTTTTATCCTATTATTATGCAGAAAATCAAGGGGCTTATCTCATATAGCACAAAATACTTATTTTTAGACCGAAAATAAGACTGGAATACTCATTAATGTATTTACAGCTGACAACCTATGTCGCTTTTTGATTTATGAAGAACGTCGGATTCAATACGAGGATCAATAAAAGACTACCATTTGGAAAACAGTAGTCCTTATTGTTTATTTTGAATTTACATAGGCATCTACAGCAATGATAGCTTGAGCAACATCTGAAGGCGAAATCTTAAACGGCATCTGATGGATTGTCTCACCCTCCATAGTTGCTTGTTTACCAACTTTTATTAAATCATCATATCCAACTTGATCTAAATGCATTTCTTTTAGAGTTGTTGGCATACCAATTTTTTTGTAAAACTCAATATACTTATCAAGTTCTTCTTTAGGTCTATTTTCCAATAATAGTTGTACCAAAGTTCCATAAGCTACTTTTTCACCATGTGTTAAATGATGAATGTCACCTGTCAATGCAGTAAAACCATTATGAATTGCATGCGCCGCAGCTAATCCTCCACTTTCAAAACCTAGGCCACTCAATAAAGTATTAGCTTCAACAATATTTTCTAATGCTGGTGTCACCACTTTAGCTTCACAAGCTGCCATAGCCTGTAAACCATCTGCAAACAGCGTTTCTTCACATTTCTTCGCAATTGCAACTCCAGCCAACGTTTGTTGTTGTCCTAACATAGTTTTTCCATTTGCCTGCATAACCGCACGCGCCTCAACCCAAGTTGCTAAACCATCTGCAATACCAGACGCTAATAAACGCTTAGGGGCTTGTGAAATAACTTTTGTATCAACCAAAACTAAATCTGGATTTTTAGAATAAAATAGATAATGATCAAATGCACCTTCATCTGTATAAATAACAGATAAAGCAGATACAGGTGCGTCTGTCGATGCAATTGTTGGAGCAATAATAACAGGCTTTTCAATAAAATCTGCAATAGCTTTTGCGCTATCAATCGTCTTTCCACCACCAAGACCGATAATACTATCACAGTTTTCTTTCTCAGCTAAGGCAACAACTCGATTAATTTCATTGTCAGAAGCTTCACCATTAAACTGGGCCAGAACAATATGGAAACCATACCTATGTAGGTAATCTTCAAATCGTTTTCCAACAATATCATAAACCAACTGATCGCATAATAGAATAGGACGATTTCCCAAATCCAATATTGATTTGGCATTTTCAAACAAGGCATTTTCCCCTTGAATATATCTAGAAGGGCTAGCAAAAATTCTCATATGTATTCCCTCTCTATCTAAACGGAACGACTATTTTGAATAACAAACCAATCGTCAGAAAAATCATCAACCGCCTTTTGGATAGATGGCATGGCGAAAGCTGATTCAAAAACATCTGCTCCTGCTGTAACAGCATGCGCACCTGCAGCTAAAGCATTATTTACTTGTGCTACATTTTTAAAGGATGCAGCTAAAATCTTACTAGGAGAGTTCTGTCTATCAATAGCAAGAGCTAATTGACGAATGACAGAATTTGAATCAATGTTCAGATTTTCCATTCTATTATAATATGGAGCTAGGTAATCGGCTCCTGCTTCGATAGCTAATAATCCCTGAATAACTGTATAAATAGCTGTTGCAGTGATATGGTAGCCCTCTTTTTTTAGCACCTTTATTGCACGTAATCCAGCTGGAGTAACAGGTACTTTGATAAATGTATCATCTCCTGCTTGTCTCCGAATTTCATGAGCATCCTTTAAGATGCCTTCAAAATCTTGAGAAATCACCTGAACATGAATAGAGGGCGCAGAGCCAATCAATTCTCTTACATCTTTGATTCGTTCAAAAAAATTAATAGAACCCTCTCTTTTTGCAATAGTGGGATTTGAAGTTACCCCAGCTAGCGGTAAAATTTCAGACCACTTTTTAATCTCATCTAAATTTAATGTGTCAAGCATAAATTCCATAAAAAGAACCTCTTTATTTTACAAAGTATGCTCAGTACGTCCTATAATATCATCTTGGGTTGCCTTAGAAAGAACATTGAAGAATGCAGAGTATCCTGCAACACGAACAATTAAATCTCTGTGTTTTTCAGGATGTTTCTGAGCGTCAATCAACGTCTCTCTGGAAACAACATTGTATTGAATATGGTACCCATGTAAACGATTAAAGAATGTTCGTAACAAAGCAATTAGTTTTAATTTATCTTCTTCTTTGGCTAACGTTTGAGGATTTACTTTCTGATTTAAGAGAACCCCACCTACGATTTCATCTGTTGGTAATTTTGAAACAGATTTTAAAACAGATGTAGGGCCGTGTTGATCCATATTATGTGATGGTGAACAACCCTCTGCTAACGGTGTACCAGCGTTGCGTCCATCTGGAGTTGCTAATGTTCCACGTCCCTGCCCTACGTTGGCTGAGATAGAAGATGTTCCTGAATAACGAATTCCTCCAATAGGACCTCTTCCATAACGTGTATTAGGATATTTAGCAATTTCATCAACATAAATGTCATAAGCAGCAGTAACCAATTTGTCAGCATAATCATCATCATTACCGTACTTAGGTGCATCATGAATCAACATTTCTTGAATGACCTTACCTTCTTCCCCGGCATAATCTGTTGCCAGTGCATGCCAAAGCTGACTTGGGCTTATACGTTCTTCCTCAAATACCAATTTTTTAATTGCAGCTAATGAATCCGACAGATTTGCAATTCCAACTTGCAAACCTGATATATAATCATATACTGCTCCACCTTCTTTAAGGTGTTTTCCACGACCAATACAATCATCAGTCAATGCTGAACATAGAATATCAGGAACTTCTCGTTCCAATGATAAATCAATAGAATTTTCAACAATAACACTCATTCGTGTCAAATATCTTAGTGTTTTATCCCAAGCATTTTCTAATTCAGAAAAGTTCTTCATATCCTTAAAATGACCAAAGCTTGGTGCAAACCGTTTACCCGAAGCCGGATCAATTCCATCATTCATCGTGATAAGTAGAACCTTAGGGAAGTTCATATAACTCATACCTGTGCAACGATAGCCCCATTTCCCTGGAACTGCCGTTTCAACACATCCAATGGCACTGTAATCATATGCATCATCTTCCAATACTCCTTTTGCAATAAAAGAAGGAATAATAATCTCATCATTATTAAATGCAGGCATACCAAAACCAAGTTTCATTACTTCAATACACTCATTCATGAAACGAGCATCTAAACCTGCATGGTAACGTACAGTTAGATTAGGTTGCGGTAGATGGGTTTGTGCAACTGATTTTAATACCAAATAAGATAATGGGTTAACAGCATCCTTCTTATCTCGAGTCTGTCCACCAATTGTAACATTTTGATATAAAGGACTTCCTGCTGAAGAAAATGTATGTGCTTGACTGCGAACCTTATTAATTGTAATTGTCTTAATCCAAAGATTTGTCAGACGTTCAACAATGCTATCTTCTGTTTCTTTACCACTTTCTAAATCAGCCTTCATATATGGATACATATATTGATCAAAACGACCATATGAAAGAGAGTGGCCATTAGATTCAATTTGTAAAATACATTGAATAAACCAAACTGATTGAATAGCTTCTGCAAAAGTAGTTGCCGGTTCATATGGGACTCTAGAGCAAATATCTGCAATCTCAAGTAATTCTTTCTTACGTTTAGGATTTGCATTTTCGGCTAAACTTTTAGCAAGAGCAACAAAGCGATTTGCATATACTTTAATAGCATCGATTACGATAAATATAGAGTCATAA
Source organism: Streptococcus mitis (assembly GCA_018364455.1). GTDB lineage: Bacteria > Bacillota > Bacilli > Lactobacillales > Streptococcaceae > Streptococcus > Streptococcus mitis_BR. The sequence continues at coordinate 37,996 of JAGZLW010000009.1, forward strand.
AAATGATATTTATCAATACTTGCTGGATCTGTTAAATCTAGAGCTGCTTTCGCTTTACGAGCTCGCTCTTCAAAACCTCTTAAACCAAATTGCAACAGTTTCTGATAGTTAACTGCTAAGTGAGCATCTCCAGAATTCATCTTACCTTCCATACCAAAGAATCCTGTTTCCATATAAACAGACACTTCTTCAGGTAACAAGGCACCAGCTCTAGCACGTAAATTATTATTTTCCCAAAACGGAGCAATACTTCTAAGTTGTTCTTTTGTTTCTTCAGTAATATAGAAAACATCTCCATCACGCTTTTCAAAAAGATCCAACTCATTGAGAACAAATTCTAGCGTATATTCTGGAAAAATAGGAGCATCTTTATTGGAAGAAGCTTGATTTCCCGCAATCATAGATTCTTCTTCGATATAGATAGTCATATTTCCCAAAATTTCTTTCAGCATATAGGCGCGTTTTAGGACATTAGGTTGTTCCTTATATCGATCATAAGCGCGTGTTGCTAGAACCGCTCTCTCAGCATCAATATAAGGTTTTTTATTTAAAACATCTTCTCGATATTTGTTCATCCTTTCAGTAAGGCTACCAAAATATTCTGTCTTGATTGTCGTTCTTGCTACTTCTTTATTTACCATAATAAACACCTTTCTTTAGAAAATATTTTTGTTTCTTTCGAAAATATAATACCTGGTTTTTTAGAAAATTTCAAGCTTTTAACTAGAAAAACTTTAACTCTCTAATTTTTAGCACAAATGTGTGTGTTTAATGATAATACACAAATGTTTTTTAGAATTATCATGCTTCATTCTGATAAGCTAAACGATCCTGTACTTTAAAGAATGGGAAATAAACTAATGTAGACATCGCTAATATCACCAGCTGAGTAATAACTCCTTGCCATCCACCAACCATAAATCCTGATATAATAGCCGGGGTGCTCCAAGGTAATGTAACTCCTGAAAATGGCTGCATGAAACCTGTTGCAATAGCTCCATATACTATAACAGCTGCAAGTACAGGAACAAGAATGAAAGGTACAAACATAACTGGATTCATGACAATCGGAAATCCAAATACAACTGGCTCATTTACGTTAAATATTGCTGGAAAAGCTGCTACTTTCCCTAACGCTTGGTACTGTTTAGATTTTGATGCAAAAAGCATCGCAACTACAAGTCCAAACGTAATCCCTGAACCAGATAGAATTAAAAATGAATCTAAAAATTGTTGAGTAACAATATGTGCACCATTTTCTAATGATAGATTCCCAGAGGCTAACATAGCTTTATTAGCATCAAGATTAGATAAAAGCAGAGCTGTCACTACTCCATTTACTACCGATTGTCCATGAACACCAAACCACCACAAAAATGATATAAAGAATGCAATTCCAATTGCACCATACAAAGATCCAGTTAAACCTTGCAATGGAACTTGAATAGCAGAATAAATCATTTCTATGAATGTTCCGCCATTAGTCAATGAGCTCGCTAAAATATATACAATCATAGAAAGTAAGAAAATTACAAATGCTGGAATCATTGCTTCAAACTGTTTCGCAATAGCTTGTGGAACTTGTTCTGGCATCTTAATAACAATTTTTCTCTTTATAAAGAAGGTATAAATACTTCCTACTACCAAACCTATAATGATAGCGCCGATAATTCCTTGACCTCCAAACCAAACTTTACTAATAGCATCCCCAATTGCCTCACCTTGTTTAGGGATATAAGATGATCTTAGCAAAATAAAGAATGCAGATACAGATAGAACCCCAGCTGGCAAAGCCTCTACTCCGCTATTCTTAGCATAAGAATAGGCAATTGAAAAACAAGAAATTAGACCCATAATCGCAAAAGTTCCTGAATATACTTGCATAAACGGCTCTGTCCAATTTGCTCCAAATACACTAGCAATGCTCTTGTTTAATCCTTCAAATGGCAATTGTCCCATAATCAAGAATAAACTACCAACTACTGTCAATGGCAAAATTGCTAACATACCATCTTTTAGAGCTATAATACCACGCATATTCACAAACTTCATCATAGGTGCAATGATTTTTTGAACATCCATCTTTGCCATAATAAATCTCCTTTTCTTACCCACTAATCAAAGATAGGGCCAAATCTAGTACTTTTTTCCCATCTAACATACCATAGTCCATCATCGGAATAACAGCTATCGGAACATCACACTTATCACAAATTTCTTTTGATTTATCTAATGTATAAGCAACTTGAGGCCCCAACAGTGCAACATCTAGATTTGGGGCATAATCCGCTAATTTAGACTGAGAAAACGCCTCTATTTCTGCATCAACTCCACTAGATTGCGCTGCAATTTTCATATTATTTACAAGCATACCAGTAGAAAAGCCTGCTGCACAAAACAAACCAATCTTCACCATTATATTTTCCTCCTCTATGTTAATACTCTAGTATTATTTTTTATGAAGTTCTTTTCTCAAACTAATAATTTCTTTGATTAAATTAATCTCCGTCATACTAGTCATGAGATGATCTTGTGAATGAACAAAGAGAGCTGTTATTTCTGTCTTTGTACCAGACGCTTCCTGTGCCAAGAATTTTGTTTGTAGATTATGGGCTTCTAATAAGGCTGCATCAGCTAACTGGATTTCTTCTTCACATCGTTCACATGTACCGTTTTTTATATAATCTAACGCTTTATAAATATGTTGTTTCGCATCGCCAGCATATAAAATTAAACCCATGATAATTTGATCTGGAACAATAATTTCCATAAATTCCTCCTCATTTCACTATGTAAAAAGCTTTTTTCATTTGAAATTTTAAAATTTTCTTTTGTAACTATAGAATACAACTACATAATAAACTTGTCAATCTAAAAACAACAAATAAACCATTTTTGTTTATATAGGCACAAATGTGCAATTGATTAAAAAGAAAAAACGATAAACTGATATCAGTCTATCATTTTCACTCGCATAAAATATTTCGAAAAGAAAAATCACCATCTTCTTCTAAAACTTTTAAAATTGTATTTTTATCTGTAATCAGATGATTTACTAGATTAGCACGCAAGACAGAAAGAATCGCAGATACTTTCGTATCACCGTAAGCAACAGCTAAACTTTGAGGAATATTTTTTAAATCTTCCAAAGAGATTGCTATCGTTCTTTCCTGTAAGTTCTCATAAACTTCTTTACCTTTTGAATCAAAGAATCGACAACAAATTTCCCCTACAGTTTTAACTTTTGTCAATTCTTTAAAGTCATCCTCTGTAAGCATGTCTAACCATTGATGTTTTCCTTTATTACTAAAATCACCAATCCCAACCACAACTATATCTAAATCTTTCCAACTATTTTTCAAATCTTCAAAATATCTTGATTGCAAAATACCATCTGCTAACAATTTATTTTCTTGCACAATTGTTGCATTCATAAATGTACACTCTCCATGAAATTTTCTAGACATTTCATAAATTAGTGTATTCACATGGTATTTAGCGTGTATGTGACTAGGACCACCTGCTAGAGGATAGAAGTGAACATTTCGGACACTTTTGCTGTGGATTAGATCTACTAAATTACTTAAACTTTTCCCCCAAGAAAAGCCAATTTTCATATTATCATCAATTAAATTCCTAAGGACACCTGCTGCAACTTGAGAAATTCTTTCAGATAAAATTGTTGGATTATCATCAAATTCATTTGGAATAATTTCTAAACTTTCCAGACCATATTTTTCTTTTACATAATTTTCCAACTTAAACATATTGGTATCAAAATTCTCTATTTCAATTTTAACAATTCCTGCATTCCTTGCTTCTGTTAACATTCTACTAATAGAGGTTCTATAAATTCCTAATTTTGCTGCTATTTGTGACTGATTTAAGTTTTCAATATAATACAGATAAGCAATTTTAGAGAGCAGTTTATTCCTATCTTGATTCATACACTTAACCTCTTACGAAACTACCTTAACCATTATCCCAGCATTTTCTAATGTAGCTATATTTTGTTTAGAAAGTTTTTCGTCTGTTATTACTTCATAGACTTGACTTAAAGCAAATCTTCTTACTGTACCCCTTTTATCAAATTTACTTGAGTCAGTTAGCACAATGACTTTATCCGACGCTGCTGAAATATATTGAACTACCTCACTGCGCATTAAATCTTTTCCTGTAAAGCCCATCTCTTTATCGTAGCCATCTGTCCCAACAAAAGCTTGACGCACATGAAAAGTCTGTATCATTTCTTTTAATAAAGGTCCTACGGTAACCTGTGAATCTTTCTGAAACTCTCCACCAAGAACAATAACACGACATGAATCATAACCTCTTACAAAATTTGCTATAAAAAATGAATTTGTTACAATAGTGACATTTCTTTTTTGCTTGCAAATTTCCTCAGCAAGTAAAGCACAGGTTGAACCAGATTCTATCATTATTGTTTCATTATCTGATACCAATTTTACTGCTTCTTGAACAATTTTTCTCTTGATTTCATAATTAATTGACAAGCGTACATTTAAGTCATCTCCACTATTTAACACAGCATATCCATGCTCTCTGTGTAATAAGCCTTTTGACTCTAATTTATCTAAATCTTTTCTAATCGTTACTTTCGATACATTTAATTTTTCCGATAATGTATTAACATCAATCTTTTCATATTCTGATACTAATTTAATAATTTGTTCCAATCTTTTCATTTTACACCTCCGTTTTATTCTACCAAAATAAAAAGCAAAAAACAACAAATTAAACTTTCGTTCGTAATTGTTTTTCTTTCGTTTTTGTGATAGGATAGAATTATGAAGAGGAGGAACTCTTATGGAAATATCTAAGGGAATTATTTTTAATATTCAACACTTTTCAATTCATGACGGTCCGGGTATTCGTACAACTGTTTTTTTAAAAGGATGTCCTCTGCGCTGTCCATGGTGTTCTAATCCTGAATCTCAAAGAATGAAACCTGAAAAAATGAAAGATGCTCAACGAGAAAAATTCACTTTAGTAGGTGAAGAAAAAACTGTAGAAGAAATTATTACAGAGGTATTAAAAGATAAAGAATTTTACGAAGAATCCGGTGGAGGTTTAACTTTATCAGGGGGTGAAATATTTGCTCAGTTTGAATTTGCTAAAGCCATCTTAAAGTCAGCTAAAGAACATCACATACACACTGCCATTGAAACTACTGCCTTTGTTGATCATGAAAAATTTGTTGATTTAATCCAATATGTGGATTTTATCTACACAGACCTAAAACATTATAATTCTATAAAACATAAAAAAGTGACTGGGATTTTTAATCAAATGATTATTAAAAACATTCATTATGCTTTTTCTCAACATAAAACTATCGTTTTAAGAATCCCGGTTATTCCTGATTTTAACAATAGTTTAGAGGATGCAGAAGAATTCGCTACTCTATTTAACTCATTAAATATCGACCAAGTTCAACTACTCCCTTTTCATCAATTTGGTGAAAACAAATATCGTTTATTAAATCGGAAATATGAAATGGATGGAGTCAACGCACTTCATCCCGAAGATCTTATTGATTATCAAAAGGTATTTCTGAACCATCATATTAATTGTTATTTCTAGTTTATTTCCTTGAAATGCTCTAGCTATTTGCAGACAACAAGCATCTATAATACATACTTAACTTTTCAAAAGGTTTAGCTAAAAAATTTTAGCCAAACCTTTTCTATTTTACCTTGCTCTAGAATTTTTAAACTGCTATACTTATAACAGAAAACCCTTCCAAGGAGGTAGCGGATGTCTCATTCCTTTAAAAAATCTCTCCAAAAAGAAATTCTCCATAGAAGCTCTATCGCAGCCTTTGTGACCTCTCTTTTACTACTCATTTTACTTTTTGGTTTTTCCTATTTTTTACAAAAGCAGCAACTCTCCAAAGATACGAGACAGATTGTCAAACAGGTTCAAGAAATGAAAGAAGCAAATAATGAGCTCCTGACTACTATGAACCATAAAATGATTCCGGGATTTTTGGATGGCAAACACACAGAGCGAGAAGTCTTTAGCTTATTTTACGAGACAAAAGCTAAATTAAAACTTAGTTCTGACCTCATTATCCTAAGTGATACAGGCGAATTACTATTTAGTACCAATCGCAATCATCAAGAAAGTATTTTATCTCCCTACTATCTAAAATTGCTCATTCAAAATCCTTCTCAAGAAAAAGTGACAGAAAAAATTGCACTCTCTTCAGACAAGCAACACTACACACTATTTATCAAACCACTACTTCAAAACCAACGAGTTAAGGCCTATACTATTGCATTCGTAAATGAGAATGATTTCATCTCAAGTTTCCCAATGATCAATTCCAAATACATCATTACCGATAGCTTTGGAAATATGTTTTCTAACAATACAAATCAGTTCACTCGCTCCACTCTTGAAAAATTTGATGAAAAACTCCTACACTCTCGTACCTACTGGTATGCGAATGAACCGCTTATTGTTCAAAAAGAAAAAGTCGGTGCTATTTTTTCAATCTATACTTTTCAATCCTTCTTTCCCATTCCTAGCTTACTCGGCCTAGCCTCCATTCTCACCTTATGTATATTCTTCCTCTACTTCTGGCAAGCAAGACGAATTGCTCATAAGATTGCCACACACAATGCTGTTCCTATTGAAAGTTTGGTTTACCAACTTCAAGAAATTCCTAAACAAGCAGAAAAAAGGCTTTCTCTACAAACAGGTGATGAGTTTGAGTTTATGGCAGAAAAAATCAACAATATGTTGTACGAATTAGATCAACTTCATCAAAAAATGTTGACCATAGAAAAAGAAAAGTGGATTTTTGAAAGAAAAATGCTGGAAGCTCAGTTCAATCCTCATTTTCTCTACAATACACTTGAGACAATTAAAATTACTTCTTTAATGGATGCTGCTCTCACACAAGACCTGATTCAAAACCTCACGCGCATTCTTCGCTACAGTATCACCGATTTAGAAAAAGAAACAACCATTTGTCAGGATTTAAAGATTATAGAGGATTACCTGATTATTCATAAGATTCGTTTTGAGCACTTTTCCTATGATATTATCTGTCCAGAAACTGTCGATAATCAGCCTATACCTAAGCTTTTCTTGCTTCCTCTCGTAGAAAATGCTATAAAATATGGGATGCAATACCGTATTGATCTTCATATAGATATCCAAATTACCTTGGAAGCAGATTCTCTGACTTTTTTAGTTAAGGATAATGCCGGAGGGCTCACAAAACAAGAGCGACTCGCTATTTTAGACTCTTTAGAAAGCCCTCATACCCAGCATGGCATCGTTAACAGCTATAAACGATTGAGCAATTTCTTTTCTGATGTCCAGCTAGATTTAGGAGTCAATCGCCAAGGAGAAACTTGGGTCAAATTTATAACGAAAGGACTAACTCATGTTTAAGCTCATTATCGTAGAAGATGAACACCTCATCCGAAAATGGCTAGAGATTGCCGTAGACTACTCTGCCTTAGGTATCCAAGTCGTAGGAACTGCCAGTCACGGTCAAGAGGGAATGAAACTCATCCAAGAAAAAGAACCTCATATTGTCTTAACAGACATCACAATGCCAATTATGGATGCTTTTATGATGTTCGAAGCCACTCGTACTCTTTCTTATGAAAAAGTTATCTTATCAGGTTATAACGATTTTCAAAATGCCAAAAAAGCCATGCAATATGGAGCAGTTGATTTCTTATCCAAACCAATTGATACCAAGGAGTTGACAGAATGTCTTCAAAAAATTGTTTTGCGATTACGAGTTAGCACTTATCAAGAAACTCCTTTTTTAGAAGAATATCAAACTTTACTCACCTCTATCCAACAAGTTGATACACAAAACCAAATCATTCAGCAAATTCTTGAATTTGTGCACCAACACTACTGTATGCACTTTACCATTTCTAGCATTGCAGAGAATCTAGGGTATAGCGAAAGTTATCTATATAAGGTTATCAAAGAAGACTTCCCAATGACGCTAAATGAATATATCTTACGCTACCGCCTCAAGCAAGCTATAGATAAAATGGCTGAATCCCCTAATTCTCCCTTAAGCGATATCTCTGAACAAGTTGGATTTTCAGACTATAAATATTTTGCAAAAGTTTTTAAAAAGTATCTCCATATTTCTCCAAAAGAATTAAAACTTATGGATAAAAATCATTGATGTAAAAGGATTGCTCAACTCTATTGTAGCAATCTTTTTATTTTATACTTCCCATCAAAATCTCAGCTACAATTCACCCATCCTTGCTCTAGGAACTCATTTCCTATTCCCCGTTTTAGATTTCTTTAAGGTTTTTATTATATCCTGTAGGACTCTACAATTTAAAAACATTAATAATCTAGGTAGAGAAAATGTTCGTAAAAAAGGAGATACTTATGAAAAAAATACTATTCTTTCTCTCTTGTGGCTGGATATTCCTTTCTTTATCAGGATGTTCTTCACCTATAGAAGCGGAAACTAGCTCTGAAAAAGATTCAGATAGCACTTTGGTTGTCTACTCGCCTAACCCTGAAGACCTTATCGAAGAAACAATCCCAGCCTTCGAAGAAAAATATGGTATTAAGGTTGACTTAGTACAAGCCAGCACTGGTGAATTGTTCAAAAAAGCTGAAGCTGAAAAAGAATCCCCAGTAGCCGATGTCATTTTCGGAGGCTCCTACGCTCTCTTCTCTTCTAACGAAAAACTTTTTGAACCTTATATTTCCCAAGAAAACGACCAGGTAATCCCTGAATATCAAAATAAAACTGGATTCTACACACCTTACACACTGGATGTCAGTGTTATCATTGCCAATTCAGCTCTTACAAAAGATATTAAAATTGAAGGCTACAATGATCTACTCAATCCTAAATTAAAAGGAAAAATCGCTACTGCTGATCCTAGTAATGCTTCTAGCGCCTTTGCTCAATTAACAAACATGCTTGTTGATCAAGGTGGATACGAAAATGAACAAGCTTGGACCTATGTGAAAAATCTATTTACCCTAGTAGATGGAAAAATTGCATCTAGCTCTTCAAATGTTTACAAAGCTGTCGCCGATGGGGAAATGGCTGTAGGACTCACCTATGAAGATCCTGCCTTAAAACTCTTAAACGACGGAGTTGATGTAAAAGTCATTTATCCAAAAGAAGGTACCGTCTTTTTACCTGGTAACGCAGCTATCATCAAAAATGCTAAACACATGGAAAATGCTAAGAAATTTATCGATTTCATTCTTTCTCAAGAAATCCAAGATAAGCTAGGAACTGAAACTACAATTAGACCTATTCGTAAAAATGCTAAAACCAATAAAAATATGAAGGCTATGACAGAAATCAATATTGCCACTGAAGATTCCGATTATGTCATTAAAAACAAATCCGCCATTCTTAAAAAGTACAATGACATTTTTACAGATATCCAATCTAAAAAATAAAATTTGACTTACCAGTGATTAACTGTCAAACCCTGCTATAAAATCAAAAGATTACTTCCGTTTTTGTAGAGAATTTTACTCTAATAGAATAGAATTATCGGTTTTAAAAACGCTTACATTGTTTTAAAATAAACTTAAATAACACAACGGAGGTATCCATCATGAAAAAGAAATGGATGTATTATGCTGCTTGCGGACTAGCTCTTTTTGGTCTTGCTGCTTGTTCTTCTAATGAATCTGCCGATGGCGATTCATCTGATAAAGGAGACGGCGATTCGCTAGTCGTTTATTCACCAAACTCAGAGGGCTTAATTGGAGCAACTATTCCTGCCTTTGAAGAAAAATATGGTATCAAAGTAGAACTGATTCAAGCCGGTACTGGAGAACTTTTCAAAAAACTAGAGTCAGAAAAAGAAGCTCCTGTAGCTGATGTCATCTTTGGTGGTTCTTATACACAATATGCTACCCACGGAGAACTCTTTGAAAACTATACTTCAAAAGAAAATGATAATGTTATCAAAGAATATCAAAACACAACTGGCTACTCTACTCCTTATACACTAGATGGTAGTGTTTTAATCGTCAATCCTGATTTAACGAAAGGCATGAACATCGAACGATATAGCGACCTTCTCAAACCTGAACTAAAAGGAAAAATCGCAACTGCTGACCCAGCAAACTCTTCTAGCGCCTTTGCTCAATTAACAAATATGCTACAAGCTCAAGGTGGTTACAAAGACGATAAAGCCTGGTCTTATGTAAAAGATCTCTTCACACTTATTGATGGTAAAATCGGTTCAAGCTCATCTGGTGTCTATAAAGCAGTCGCTGACGGAGAAATGGCTGTTGGTCTCTCTTATGAAGATCCAGCAGTTAAACTCTTAAATGACGGAGCTAACATCAAGGTAGTCTATCCAAAAGAAGGAACAGTCTTCCTACCTGCTAGTGCCGCTATCGTTAAAAAAGCGAAAAATATGGAAAATGCCAAGAAATTTATCGATTTCATTATCTCTCAAGAAGTACAAGATACACTTGGTACAACCACTACTAACCGTCCTGTTCGTAAAAATGCTAAAACAAGCGAAAATATGAAACCAATTGACAAAATCAAAACACTCACTGAAGATTATGATTATGTCATCAAGAATAAATCAGATATTGTTAAGAAATACAACGAAGTCTTCACAGATATCCAATCTAAACAGTAAAAGAGGTTCACTATGAGTGAGATCAAAATTATTAACGCCAAAAAAATCTACCACGATGTCCCTGTTATTGAGAATTTGAACATTACAATTCCAAAAGGAAGTCTCTTTACCCTTCTTGGACCTTCAGGATGTGGAAAAACGACTCTTCTTCGTATGATTGCAGGTTTCAACAGTATCGAAGGTGGAGAATTTTACTTCGATGATACAAAAATCAATAATATGGAACCCAGCAAACGCAATATCGGGATGGTTTTCCAAAACTACGCTATTTTCCCACATTTGACTGTCCGAGACAATGTTGCTTTTGGTCTTAAGCAAAAGAAAGTTCCAAAAGAAGAATTGATTCAACAGACCAACAAGTATCTTGAACTCATGCAAATTGCTCAATATGCGGATCGAAAGCCCGATAAACTCAGTGGTGGACAACAACAACGTGTCGCCTTGGCACGTGCCTTAGCGGTTAATCCAAGTGTTCTCCTCATGGACGAGCCCCTTAGTAACCTGGATGCCAAACTTCGCTTGGATATGCGTCAAGCCATTCGAGAAATCCAACACGAAGTGGGAATTACAACCGTTTATGTAACCCACGACCAAGAAGAAGCTATGGCTATTTCAGACCAAATTGCTGTTATGAAAGATGGAGTTATCCAACAAATCGGCCGACCAAAAGAACTCTATCATAAACCAGCTAATGAGTTTGTAGCAACCTTTATCGGACGCACAAATATTATCCCTGCCACTCTTGAAAAACGGAGCGACGGCGCTTATATCGTCTTTTCAGATGGCTATGCTCTTCGAATGCCAGTTCTTGATCAGGCTGAGGAACAAGCTATTCATGTAAGCATTCGTCCTGAAGAGTTTATCAAAGATGAATCTGGAGATATTGAAGGAACTATTAGCGATAGCGTCTATCTTGGACTAAATACGGAGTATTTTATCGAGACAGGTTTTGCCTCAAAAATTCAAGTTAGCGAAGAATCAACTTTTGAAGAAGATCTACAAAAAGGCGATCGTATTCGTCTACGAATCAATACTCAAAAATTAAACGTCTTTTCTGCAGATGGTTCCCAAAACCTGATAAAAGGAGTCAACCATGGAACGTAAAAAACTAAATATTTGGACAGCCTCCTCTTTCTTCATCTTTCTTACCTATCTTGTCTTTCTCGTCTATCCTATCGTTACCGTGCTTAAGCAAGCACTCATACATGAAGGACAATTCTCACTAGCTAATTTTGTCACTTTCTTTAGTAAAGCCTACTATTCTGAGACACTCGTCAACAGTTTCAAGGTTTCCATTACCGCTACTGTCACTTCCTTAGTCGTAGGAACCTTATTAGCTTATCTCTTTTCCATGTATGATTTCAAGGGAAAGAAATTTCTACAAATATTGATTATCATTGCTTCCATGTCAGCTCCTTTCGTGGGAGCCTACTCCTGGATTCTCTTGCTGGGACGAAATGGGGTCATCACAAAATTCATGACAAATGCTCTTCATCTTCCAGCTATTGATATTTATGGATTCAAAGGAATTGTACTTGTCTTTACACTGCAACTATTCCCACTAGTATTTCTATACGTTGCTGGGACAATGAAAAGTATTGACAATTCTCTACTTGAAGCCGCTGAAAGCATGGGTTCCTTCGGATTTAAGCGTATCGTAACGGTTGTTTTGCCTCTCCTAGTTCCAACCTTACTAGCTGCTGCCTTGCTTGTATTTATGAGAGCATTCTCAGACTTTGGAACGCCTATGTTGATTGGTGAAGGATATCGGACTTTCCCCGTCTTGATTTATACTCAATTTATTAGCGAGGTTGGAGGAAATTCTGCTTTTGCATCTGCTTTAGCAATTATGGCGATTATCATTGCCTTGGCAATTTTCCTTATCCAAAAATACATTTCAAATCGCTATAGTTTCAGTATGAATTCGCTCCATCCAATTGAGCCTAAAAAAACCACAAAAGGAAAAATGGTTGCCATTTATGCAACAGTCTACGGAATTATCTTGTTCTCTGTTCTACCTCAAGTCTACTTGATTTATACTTCTTTCCTAAAAACATCAGGTATGGTATTTGTCAAAGGCTATTCTCTAAACAGTTACAAGGTAGCTTTCAATCGTATGGGATCTGCTATTTTCAATACCATTCGTATCCCTTTGATTGCCTTGGTTCTAGTTGTCCTATTCGCAACATTTATCTCCTACCTAGCCGTTAGAAAACGGAATTTGTTTACAAACTTAATTGACAGCCTCAGTATGGTCCCTTATATTGTACCAGGAACCGTTCTAGGGATTGCCTTCATTTCTTCCTTCAATACTGGCCTATTTGGAAGTGGATTTCTTATGATTACAGGGACAGCTTTCATCTTGATTATGTCTCTATCTGTCAGAAGATTACCGTATACTATTCGCTCATCTGTTGCTAGTTTGCAACAAATAGCACCAAGTATTGAAGAAGCTGCTGAAAGCTTAGGAAGTAGCCGCCTCAATACCTTTGCCAAGATTACAACTCCAATGATGCTATCTGGTATTATTTCTGGAGCCATCCTATCTTGGGTCACAATGATTTCAGAACTCTCTACTTCTATCCTCCTCTACAATGTCAAAACAAGAACAATGACTGTAGCCATTTATACAGAAGTTCTCAGAGGGAATTACGGTGTAGCCGCAGCCTTGTCAACTATCCTGACTGTTCTAACAGTAGGTTCCTTGCTCTTGTTTATGAAAATCTCTAAAAGCAATAGCATTACACTTTAGTTTTCCCCATCAAAAACAGCCGAAAGGATTACCCTCGGCTGTTTTTTCTTATCTTGATATTCCTATCAAATCCCTATTTCATAGCAAGCAAGTCTAGACTGATTAAATGGAGACTTCCTCCATCTTCTCACGTCCTAGTTCTCGGTAACTACGATCGCCGACGACTTCAACGCTAAACTGGCCGTCCTCATATTCAAGGATTGTCACGCTACCATTATCGAGACCATGCGGATGCATACCATTAATCAGATAAACAATGGTTCCAATGGTCATTCCATGGCTGACAACGAGAGCGTTGCCCCCACCTTGTTCTTCCATTTCTTTGGCAATCGCTTCAAAACCTTCTTTGATGCGGCCACTGAGTTTTTCCCATCCTTCAGCCCAACCAGCTGTATCGACCTCTACCAAACCCTCAGCCAGTTCAGCATAAGACAATTGGTGAACGTGATCCACATTAAAGATACGAGGAATAATGCCCATGAAAAGATCGCCATCGTAAGCTCCGTCAAAGCTACCAAAACACCATTCTCTGATACGCTTGTCCATGCGATAAGGGATTTTTCCCTGCAAGCCGAGTTCATCAAGGATAATTCCCATTGTCTGAATAGTGCGACCAGAATCACTGGAATAAGCGCGCTCAAACTGTAGACCAGATTCTCGCAAACCGATTCCTAATTCTTGAATCCCTCTCTCACCTTCAGCTGTTAAGGGAGTATCGCTCCAACCTTGCGCGCGACCAATCGTGTTAAACATGGTCTTGCCATGACGTACCAAATACAATCGTACTTTTACCATTTTCCGTCCTCCGTTTGCTTCTATTATATCATGGATGATAAAACAAAAGCCACCCATACAGGCGACTTTTGCAGGAGATTATTATGAAAAAGTTTAGGAGTTCTATTAAATAAAGATATTAGATGAAAATCAAATTCAAACTAAATCAGTGTTATCTGTTTCAAATAATATTAGGAGGTCTTTATTTAATGATTATAGTATACACATCCAACCTTAAATAGAACTTAAAAAATTATACCCATTCACCTTTTTCGTTTACGTTATAGCCATTAATGGTCATATTTTTTGCCAATTTCCCATCAGCTAACAAGTAATACCACTTATCTCCATCCTTAATCCATTGGTTACGAGCGTACTTGCCATCTTGGTTAAGATAATACCAACTATCATACTGAGAATCAAATACCCACTCGCTCTTAGCCATGTAACCACCACGTTTTAGGTAGTATTCTCCTTGCCAAGCTTTCTCTACATAACTACCAGTTGAATCTACATAAAACCAGCTCTTATAATCTTCATCATAAATCCATTCACTCGCAGCCATTGAAGCATCTGCTTTTAGATAATAACGGCCTACCCAACGGTTTCTGACAAGATTGCCAGAAAGGTCATTGTAATACCATTTGTCAGACTCTTTAAACCACTTACTTGCTTGATGATCTTTCTTAGTATCTTCTTTAGCAGTAACGGTAGATTGAGTGGAAGTCAAAGCTGAAACTGAGGATGAAGTCCCAGTAGAAACTGCTTGAATAGCCTTTTCTTTTGTCACATTAGGCTTAGCTTTTCCGTGATAAACATCTTCGATACGCTTAGTAAATACAGATAACTCCTCAGTAGATAGCATATGTCTTATTTCAGGTTCTTCCTTATATATTAGACCTGCTTCTTTATTGATTTTGTATTCCGCTTCTTTAACTATCTGAGCTATTTCTTTGAATAATTTAAGCTTGTCTGCACCTGAAAGGCCAGCATCACTTCTGATATCTTCTCTTTGAATAAAAGCTACATCATTCAACTTTTCAATGTTTTTTTGCGTAGGAATTAAACTAGGACTCGATTTATCAACATTTTTATAAAAAGTTGATAAATTTTGAACATAATCTTTTAATGTTAAATTAGCATTATTTTCTGGATCGTAATCACCAAAATAATTACGGTCCCGAGGTATCGACCAGCCTGTTAATGGTCCGTAAAACATTTTTAAATCGCTAATTATTTTTTCCTTTTCTTCAGATGAGTACAAGTTACTATCTTTTTCTACTTGCTGAAGTAGTAAGTCATATTTTTTTATTCTAGCTATATCAAAAACATATCCTAGAAAGTTAGGCTTCTCACTATCCATAATCATAATGACTTTTTCTAAATCTTGCAAATATAGATAGTTCAAATAATAATCTTTTTTTGAAATATTACTCACATTTTTCTCTGTTATCTCATTCATTTTTTCAACTATAGCATTTTTTAGTTTTAAAATATCACTATCTTGAAAACGAAGTATAGTCCAATCTATATTATCAATTTCTTTTAATAACTTACTCTTAATTTCTTCTGAATGGTCTCTAGCAGCTTTTTCAACATCCAAATTTGTCTTATAAAAACTTTCATTTCTGGAATTCGTATCATTTTCCTGCGCAGAAACTACTTGACTGGCAAAAGTTGGGACTAATAAAGTCGACAGTCCCAAGGCTACTAAAGCACGTTTCATTTCTTTTTTCATCATTTTCTCCTATTTTCTTAATTTTTAAAACTATGGATTGGTGCTGGAATTTGTCCACCGCGAGAGATGAAATCAACAGACGAAGCCCCATTGACCTTCATAACGGGTGCAGTTCCTAATAGGCCACCAAACTCAATCATATCTCCTTCTTTTCCTTTTGGAATGATACGAACAGCCGTTGTTTTCATGTTAATGACTCCAATTGCTGCTTCATCCGCAATCATGGCCGCAATGGTTTCAGCTGGCGTATCTTCTGGTATAGCAATCATATCCAAACCAACAGAACAGATAGCCGTCATAGCTTCTAATTTTTCTAAATTAAGAGAGCCATTTTGCACTGCAGCAATCATCCCCTCATCCTCGGAAACAGGAATAAAGGCACCAGACAAACCACCGACTTGGTTGCAAGCCATAACTCCGCCCTTCTTAACTTGGTCATTCAAGAGAGCCAAGGCAGCCGTCGTTCCATGCGTACCAACTGTTTCTAGCCCCATTTCTTCAAGGACACGTGCAACAGAATCTCCAACCGCAGGAGTTGGCGCCAAACTCAAGTCCACAATACCAAACTCCACACCCAGTCTCTCACTAGCCATCTGACCAACCAATTGACCGATACGAGTGATTTTAAAGGCAGTTTTCTTAACTGTTTCGGCTACTACATCAAAGCTCTGTCCACGAACTTTTTCCAAGGCACGTTTCACCACACCAGGACCAGAAACTCCGACATTGATGATAACATCTGCCTCCCCAACACCATGAAAGGCACCAGCCATAAATGGATTGTCCTCAACAGCATTAGCGAATACAACCAACTTGGCCGCTCCCATATCTGATAGAGTTGCCGTTTCCTTGATAACTCGTCCCATATCTGCCACAGCCGTCATATTAATACCAGACTTGGTTGAGCCAATATTAACTGACGAGCAGACCTTGTCCGTTTCAGCTAAAGCGCGAGGAATAGAATTGATGAGAATCTCATCTCCCTTTTGATAACCCTTTTGTACCAAGGCTGAAAACCCACCAATAAAGTCCACACCAATCTCTTTCGCAGCCTTATCAAGCGCTTTTGCCAGAACCACGTAGTCCGTCGCATCTGTCGCTGCCCCAATCAAAGAGATAGGAGTCACCGATACACGCTTATTAACGATTGGAATTCCCAACTCAGCTGCAATTTCATCACCAACAGCTACTAGATTTGCTGCCTTGGTCGTAATCTTTTGATAAACTTTCTCCGCAGCACGATTGATATCTGGATCAATACAGTCCAAAAGGGAAACCCCCATGGTAATAGTTCTGATATCGAAGTTTTGCTCCTCAATCATGGCGATGGTTTCAGTAACTTGTCTAATATCCATGTGCACCTCCTAGATATTATACATAGCTTCGAAAATCGCTGCACTCTGAATATTGATTTTCACATTCAAAGTTTGCCCAAAAGCTTCAAACTCATTTCGCAGATAAGTGAAATCTTGTTTTTCATCACTAGAGACGACAGCCATCATCGTAAAAAATTCATCCAAAACAGTTTGAGAGATATCATCAATATTCAAACCCAATTCTGCAATTTTACCAGAAACACCTGCAACAATTCCAGATTTATCTTTACCAACAACAGTTATAATCGCTTTCATAAGCAAACTCCAATTCTTCTTTTAATAGGAAACCTTAACATTAAACAGGATTCTTTTCAAATAGTATAGCATAATTCTAACGAAAATACTCAAAAACGCCTGCTTACGAAGTTGTTCTTAAGCAAAAAACAATTTCGTAAACAAGCGTCTACTATCCCAACTTATGATGAGTGTTCCCGCTAGGACCGAAATCCTAGCGGTAGACCAGAGCTAGACTAAGAGCACAAGACTCCATCATCATAACACTCAACAAAATTGATGATTTTATACTAATTCGATGATCGCCATTGGCGCTGCATCACCACGACGTGGTTCAGTTTTAAGGATACGAGTGTATCCACCGTTACGTTCAGCATAACGAGGTGCGATTTCTGAGAATAATTTTTGAAGTGCTGTAGTAGAAGTGTACTTATCAGTTGCTTCATCATAGTTTTCAGATGCGATTTCATTACGTACGAAAGCAGCAGCTTGACGACGTGCATGCAAATCACCACGTTTACCTAGAGTAATCATTTTTTCAACAGTTTTACGGATTTCTTTAGCACGAGCTTCAGTTGTCACGATTGATTCATTGATCAAAAGGTCAGTTGTCAAATCGCGAAGCATTGCTTTACGTTGTGAGCTAGTGCGTCCTAGTTTACGGTAAGCCATGTATTCCTCCTTTATTTATCTTTTAATCCAAGACCCAAATCAATGAGTTTGAGTTTCACTTCTTCCAAACTCTTGCGTCCAAGATTTCGTACTTTCATCATCTCTGCTTCAGATTTTTCTGTCAAATCATGCACAGTATTGATACCGGCACGTTTCAAACAGTTGTATGAACGCACAGACAAGTCCAGTTCCTCAATCGTACGATCCAAAATACGATCGTCAGATTCAGTGTCAGCTTCTTTCATCACTTCAGTTGACTTAGCAATCTCAGTAAGATTTGTAAACAAATCAAGATGTTCTGTCAAAATACGTGCTGAAAGCCCTAAAGCATCTTCTGGAATAATTGTTCCATTTGTCAAGATTTCAAGGGTTAATTTGTCAAACCCATCATTGCTACCTACACGAGCAGGTTCCACTTGATAGTTGACTTTTGTAACTGGTGTATAAATAGAATCTACAGCAAGTGTTCCAACTGGTGCATTATCTTTTTTATTTTCATCAGCAGGTACATATCCACGACCACTGTTAACAGTCATAGTCGCTTTTAGAGAAGAACCTTCACCGATTGTAAAGAGATAATGATCTGGATTTACAATTTCAATATCGCTATCTGTCAAAATGTCACCAGCTGTTACTTCAGCAGGACCTTCAACATCTAGTTCGATGATTTTTTCGTCTTCAACGTACGATTTCACTGCAATTCCTTTAATGTTCAGAATGATTTGCATCACGTCTTCACGAACACCTGGAACTGTGTCAAACTCATGTAACACACCATCAATGTTGATAGATGTCACAGCTGCTCCTGGTAGAGAAGCTAGAAGTACACGACGAAGAGAGTTACCAAGAGTTGTACCGTAGCCACGTTCAAGTGGTTCGATTACAAACTTGCCATAATCTTTATTTTCATCAATTTTTGTTATATTTGGTTTTTCAAACTCGATCATTTAGTTACTCCCTCTTAAACGA
>JAGZLW010000010.1 GCA_018364455.1 Streptococcus mitis
TATCATATGTCCATATAATATATGGGAGTCTGTGTACAGTCTGAGAGGAAGTGTTAAACTTCGACCGCACCTGATCTGGGTAATGCCAGCGTAGGGAACGATACTTAGTCTATTCTTGACCTTTTCCATATATGGTAAAGGTTTTTCTTTTTGTCAAAGGAAAACGAGAAGAGGAGGTTTTTATGAAAGCAAGCATTGCCTTGCAAGTTTTACCCCTAACACAGGGGATTGATCGGATAGCTGTTATCGATCAGGTCATTGCTTATCTGCAAGCTCAAGAAGTGACCATGGTGGTGACACCATTTGAAACGGTCTTGGAAGGGGAGTTTGATGAGCTTATGCGCATTCTCAAAGAAGCGCTAGAGGTGGCAGGGCAGGAGGCAGATAATGTCTTTGCCAATGTCAAAATAAATGTAGGAGAGATTTTAAGTATTGATGAGAAACTTGAAAAGTATACTGAGACGACACATTAGTCTATTGGGCTTTCTGGGAGTCTTGTCAATCTGGCAGTTAGCAGGTTTTCTTAAACTTCTCCCCAAGTTTATCCTGCCGACACCTCTTGAAATTCTTCAGGCCTTTGTTCGTGACAGAGAATTTCTCTGGCACCATAGCTGGGCGACCTTGAGAGTGGCTTTATTGGGACTGATTTTGGGAGTCTTGATTGCCTGTCTCATGGCTGTACTTATGGATAGTTTGACTTGGCTCAATGACCTGATTTACCCTATGATGGTGGTTGTTCAGACTATTCCGACCATTGCCATAGCCCCTATTCTGGTCTTGTGGCTAGGTTATGGGATTTTGCCCAAGATTGTCTTGATTATCTTAACGACAACCTTTCCTATCATCGTCAGCATTTTGGACGGTTTTAGGCATTGTGACAAGGATATGCTGACCTTGTTTAGTCTTATGCGGGCCAAGCCTTGGCAAATTATGTGGCATTTTAAAATCCCAGTCAGCCTGCCTTACTTTTATGCAGGTCTGAGGGTCAGTGTCTCCTACGCTTTTATCACAACAGTAGTATCTGAGTGGTTGGGAGGCTTTGAAGGACTAGGTGTTTACATGATTCAGTCCAAGAAACTGTTTCAGTATGATACCATGTTCGCGATTATTATTCTGGTATCGATTATCAGTCTGCTGGGTATGAAGTTGGTCGATATTAGTGAAAAATATGTTATTAAATGGAAACGTTCGTAGAATAAGAATGTTTCTGAAAAAGAAAAGAGGAAATTGAAATGAAGAAAACATGGAAAGTGTTTTTAACTGTTTTAACAGCTCTTGTAGCTGTTGTGCTTGTGGCCTGTGGTCAAGGAACTGCTTCTAAGGATAACAAAGAGGCAGAACTTAAGAAAATTGACTTTATCCTAGACTGGACACCAAATACTAACCACACAGGACTTTATGTTGCCAAGGAAAAAGGTTATTTCAAAGAAGCTGGAGTGGATGTTGATTTGAAATTGCCACCAGAAGAAAGTTCTTCTGATTTGGTTATCAATGGTAAGGCACCATTTGCAGTGTATTTCCAAGACTACATGGCTAAAAAATTGGAAAAAGGAGCAGGTATTACTGCCGTTGCAGCTATTGTTGAACACAATACATCAGGAATTATCTCTCGTAAATCTGACAATGTAGCTAGTCCAAAGGACTTGGTTGGTAAGAAATACGGAACTTGGAATGACCCAACTGAACTTGCTATGTTGAAAACCTTGGTAGAATCACAAGGCGGAGATTTTGAAAAAGTTGAAAAAGTACCAAACAACGACTCAAACTCTATCACACCGATTGCTAATGGAGTATTTGATACTGCATGGATCTACTATGGATGGGATGGAATTCTTGCTAAATCTCAAGGTGTAGATGCTAACTTCATGTACTTGAAAGACTACGTTAAAGAATTTGACTACTACTCACCAGTTATCATCGCAAACAACGACTATTTGAAAGACAACAAAGAAGAAGCTCGTAAAGTTATCCAAGCTATCAAAAAAGGCTACCAATATGCTATGGAGCATCCAGAGGAAGCAGCTGATATCCTCATCAAAAATGCACCTGAACTCAAGGAAAAACGCGACTTTGTTATCGAATCTCAAAAATACTTGTCAAAAGAATACGCAAGCGACAAGGAAAAATGGGGTCAATTTGACGCAGCTCGCTGGAATGCCTTCTACAAATGGGATAAAGAAAATGGTATCCTTAAAGAAGACTTGACAGACAAAGGCTTCACTAATGAATTTGTGAAATAATGACAGAAATTAGACTAGAACACGTCAGTTATGCCTATGGTCAAGAGAGGATTTTAGAGGATATCAACCTACAGGTGACTTCAGGTGAAGTGGTTTCTATTCTAGGTCCAAGTGGTGTTGGAAAGACCACCCTCTTTAATCTAATCGCTGGGATTTTAGAAGTTCAGTCAGGGAGAATTGTCCTTGATGGTGAAGAAAACCCCAAGGGGCGCGTGAGTTATATGTTGCAAAAGGATCTGCTCTTGGAGCACAAGACGGTGCTTGGTAATATCATTCTGCCCCTCTTGATTCAAAAGGTGGATAAGGCAGAAGCTATTGCTCGCGCAGATGAAATTCTTGCGACATTTCAGTTGACAGCTGTAAGAGATAAATACCCTCATGAACTCAGTGGAGGGATGCGCCAGCGTGTAGCCTTACTCAGGACCTATCTTTTCGGGCACAAGCTCTTTCTCTTAGATGAAGCCTTTAGTGCCTTGGATGAGATGACCAAGATGGAACTCCACGCTTGGTACCTTGAAATTCACAAGCAGTTGCACCTGACAACATTGATTATTACTCATAGTATCGAGGAGGCCCTCAATCTCAGCGACCGCATCTATATCTTGAAAAATCGCCCTGGGCAGATTGTTTCAGAAATTAAACTAGATTGGTCTGAAGATGAGGACAAGGAAGTTCAAAAGATTGCCTACAAACGTCAAATTTTGGCAGAATTAGGCTTAGATAAGTAGAAAAATAGGGAGTTGGTGAAGATTATCCTTTACCAGCGCCCTTTTTCTTTTAAAAATGAGAAAATTTCGGTATAATAGTCAAAGATAGTCAAGGTTTAAAGAGAGAGGTGGGTTTGTAATGAGATTTAAAAATACATCGGATCATATTGAGGCCTACATCAAGGCGATTTTAGATCAATCTGGAATTGTGGAGTTGCAACGGAGTCAGTTGGCAGATACTTTTCAGGTTGTTCCTAGTCAGATTAACTATGTGATCAAGACACGCTTTACGGAAAGTAGAGGCTACTTGGTTGAAAGTAAGCGTGGTGGCGGAGGCTACATTCGTATAGGACGGATTGAGTTTTCTAGTCATCATGAAATGCTCCGAGAGCTACTTTATTCGATTGGCGAGCGGGTCAGTCAAGAAATTTATGAGGATATTCTACAGCTTTTGGTTGAGCAGGAATTGATGACCAAGCAGGAGATGAATTTGCTAGTATCAGTAGCTTTGGATCGCGTTTTAGGAGAAGAAGCTCCAGTTGTTCGTGCTAATATGCTACGACAGGTCATACAAGAGGTAGATAGAAAAGGGAAGTAAGATGAACTATTCAAAAGCATTGAATGAATGTATCGAAAGTGCCTACATGGTGGCTGGCCATTTTGGAGCTCGTTACCTAGAGTCTTGGCACTTGTTGATTGCCATGTCCAATCACAGTTATAGTGTGGCAGGGGCAACTTTAAATGATTATCCATATGAGATGGACCGTTTAGAAGAAGTAGCTTTGGAACTGACTGAAACGGACTATAGCCAGGATGAAACCTTTACGGAATTGCCGTTCTCCCATCGTTTGCAGGTTCTTTTTGACGAAGCAGAGTATGTAGCGTCAGTGGTCCATGCTAAGGTGTTAGGGACAGAGCATGTTCTCTATTCGATTTTGCATGATGGCAATGCCTTGGCGACTCGTATCTTGGAGAGGGCTGGTTTTTCTTATGAAGACAAGAAAGATCAGGTCAAGATTGCTGCTCTACGTCGAAATTTAGAAGAACGAGCAGGCTGGACTCGTGAAGATCTAAAGGCTTTACGTCAACGCCATCGTACAGTAGCCGACAAGCAAAATTCCATGGCCAATATGATGGGCATGCCGCAGACTCCGAGTGGTGGTCTCGAGGACTATACGCATGATTTGACAGAGCAAGCGCGTTTTGGCAAGTTAGAACCAGTCATCGGTCGGGATAAGGAAATCTCACGTATGATTCAAATCTTGAGTCGAAAGACCAAGAACAATCCTGTCTTGGTTGGGGATGCAGGTGTCGGGAAAACAGCCTTGGCGCTTGGGCTCGCTCAGCGTATTGCTAGTGGAGATGTACCTGCGGAAATGGCTAAGATGCGCGTGTTAGAGCTTGATTTGATGAATGTCGTTGCAGGTACACGTTTCCGTGGTGACTTTGAAGAACGCATGAACAATATCATCAAGGATATTGAAGAAGATGGCCAAGTAATTCTATTTATCGACGAACTCCACACCATCATGGGTTCTGGGAGCGGGATTGATTCGACCCTAGATGCGGCTAATATCTTGAAGCCAGCCTTGGCGCGTGGAACTTTGAGAACGGTTGGTGCCACCACTCAGGAAGAATACCAAAAACATATCGAAAAAGATGCAGCCCTTTCTCGTCGTTTCGCCAAAGTGACGATTGAAGAGCCAAGTGTGGCAGACAGCATGACCATTTTGCAAGGCTTGAAGGCGACTTATGAGAAACATCACCGGGTGCAAATCACAGATGAAGCGGTTGAAACAGCCGTCAAGATGGCTCATCGTTACTTGACCAGTCGTCACTTGCCAGACTCTGCTATCGATCTCTTGGATGAGGCAGCAGCAACAGTGCAAAATAAGGCTAAGCATGTAACAGCAGACGATTCAGGTTTGAGTCCAGCTGACAAGGCCTTGATGGATGGTAAGTGGAAACAGGCAGCTCAGCTAATCGCAAAAGAAGACGAAGTGCCTGTCTATAAAGACTTGGTGACAGAGGCTGATATTTTGACCACCTTGAGTCGTTTGTCAGGTATCCCAGTCCAAAAATTGACCCAAACGGATGCTAAGAAATACCTGAATCTGGAAGCTGAACTGCATAAACGTGTCATCGGTCAAGATCAAGCTGTTTCAAGCATTAGCCGTGCGATTCGCCGCAATCAGTCAGGGATTCGCAGTCATAAGCGCCCGATTGGTTCCTTTATGTTCCTAGGGCCTACAGGTGTCGGTAAGACCGAATTGGCCAAGGCTCTGGCAGAAGTTCTTTTTGACGACGAATCAGCTCTTATCCGCTTTGATATGAGTGAGTATATGGAGAAATTCGCAGCTAGCCGACTCAACGGAGCTCCTCCGGGCTATGTGGGTTATGAAGAAGGTGGGGAGTTGACCGAGAAGGTTCGCAACAAACCATACTCCGTTCTCCTCTTTGACGAGGTAGAAAAGGCCCATCCAGACATCTTTAATGTTCTCTTGCAGGTTTTGGATGATGGTGTCTTGACCGATAGCAAGGGACGCAAGGTTGACTTTTCAAATACTATTATCATCATGACGTCAAACCTTGGTGCGACAGCCCTTCGTGATGACAAGACTGTCGGATTTGGGGCTAAGGATATTCGTTTTGACCAGGAAAATATGGAAAAACGCATGTTTGAAGAGTTGAAAAAGGCTTATAGACCGGAATTCATCAATCGTATTGATGAAAAGGTGGTCTTCCATAGTCTGTCTAGCGACCATATGCAGGAAGTGGTGAAGATTATGGTTAAACCTTTAGTGGCAAGTTTGGCTGAAAAAGGCATTGACTTGAAATTACAAGCTTCCGCACTGAAATTGTTGGCAAATCAAGGATATGACCCAGAGATGGGAGCCCGTCCACTTCGCAGAACATTGCAAACAGAAGTGGAGGACAAGTTGGCAGAACTTCTTCTTAAGGGAGATTTGGTGGCAGGCAACACACTTAAGATTGGTGTTAAAGCAGGCCAGTTAAAATTTGATATTGCATAAAAATGGAGAATCAGGAGCAATCTTGATTTTCTTTTTTGCTACTTTTTATAAAAAACAATAAAAAACTATTGACAAAACAAAAATATAGTTTATAATAAAAACATAGATAACGAAAATATCAAAAAATATAAAAAGGTAATGCGTTTATGAAAAAGAAAACAGCAGTGGTATTTGGGACCTTTGCTCCGCTTCATCAAGGACATATCGATCTGATTCAGCGAGCGAAGCGGCTATGTGACCAGGTCTGGATTGTCGTTTCAGGCTATGAGGGAGACAGAGGGGAACAGGTAGGCTTAACGCTTCAAAAAAGATTCCGCTATATCCGAGAGGCCTTTGGTGATGACGAGTTGACCTCGGTTTGTAAGTTAGATGAGACCAATCTTCCTCGTTACCCTATGGGCTGGCAGGAGTGGTTGGACCAAATGTTAGAGGAGCTTTCCTATGATGAAATCCAGCAAGAACTAATTTTCTTTGTGGGAGAAGCAGACTACCAGCAAGAATTATCAAATCGTGGTTTTGAGACTGTTTTGCAAGAAAGAAAGTTTGGTATCTCAGCAACTATGATTCGAGAAAACCCAAGCAAATATTGGAAATATATCGCTCAACCCTTCCGTCGTCAGTTTACAAAGAAAGTGTTGATTATGGGAAGTGCCAGCAATGGGAAGACCACTCTGACCAAGGATTTGGCAAGGTATTACGATGCACCCGTCAGTCTGGAATACGCGCGTGAATACCAGATCAAAAACAATGTCCGCGACGATGAATTGACTCCAAAAGATTACTATTATCTCCTGTTGGGCCAGTATGACCAGACCTCTAAGTTAATTGACAGCAATGCCAATAGGGGACTGGTGATAGCAGATACCAACTCCTTAGTAACCAAGGGATACTATGATTATTATATGGAGACTGAGGATCAAGAGGACTTATCAGGAGAAACCTTTGATAATCTCTTTGTTTCGATCTTGGCTAAGGAAAAATGGGACTTGATTCTCTTTGTGCAGCCTGTCGGCTCCTATGTCAATGACGGATTTAGAGATATGACTATGGCAGAAGACCATATTCGTCACAGTTTTTCCCAGCATTTGGATCAGATGAGAGAGCGATATTTAACAACAATTCCACTAGTTTATCTAGCTGAGGATTATCTAGGAAATTATGAAGCAGCAAAAGTGGCTATTGATGCCATTTACCAAGCAGATTAGGATAAAAATATGAAAAAACTAACTGAAAAAATCACACAATTTATCGAAAACTTTAAAAATGTCCATGCGGAAGCCCGCAAGATTGGTTTTGCAGGAATCATGAACCTGCTCTGGAAAGATCTTTTTGTCGGTCGTAGCCTCTTCCAGTGGTTGTATCTCATCGTCCTGTCAAGTGTTCCCTTGATCTTGGAATTTACGCAAAATACAGAAAGTCATGACTGGATGAGCTTGTTTGCATCTTGGACTGGGATTGTCTGTGTTATCTTGGTAGCAGAAGGGCGTGCAAGCAATTATCTCTTTGGGGCCATTAACTCTGCTATCTATTTGGTTTTGGCTATGAATGCGACTTTTTATGGTGAAGTTTTGACGACTGTTTACTTCTTTGTCATGCAGCCGATTGGTCTCTATGCTTGGCTGTCCAATCGTATCAATGACCAAGGAAAAGTAGAAGAATCTCACTTTGAAGCTAAGAAATTATCTGTGCTTGACTGGCTCAAGTACTTGGCTTTGACTGCTATCATTTGGATTGGTATGGGCTTGGCATACCAAAGTATCCATAGTGTTCGCCCTTTCCGTGATAGTGTTACCGATGCGACCAATGGTGTCGGTCAGCTCTTGATGACACGTCTCTACCGTGAACAATGGATTTTCTGGATTGCAACCAATCTTTTTAGTATCTACCTCTGGTGGGGTGAAAATATCCATATCCAAGGGATGTACTGGGTTTACACACTCAATAGTCTAGTAGGTTGGTACCAATGGACCAAGGCAGTTCGTAAGGAGGCATAAAATGGCAGACATAAAGATTCCAGAAGGGATGACGGAAAAAGAATATTTTGAAATTCATGCCAGTCAGGAGGAGTTTTTAGACTGGTACTACAAGCAGGAACTCCCTCAATACGAAAAACCAAGTGTGACGGTGGATATGGTAGCCTACTGCTTTGTCGAAGGAAAGATCAAGCTCTTATTAATTCGTCGCAAGACTCACCCTTATCAAAATTGTTTGGCTCTTGTTGGAGGATTTATGGACAAGGGCGAAGATGCTGCGCATGCCTGTCAGCGTGAGGTGAGAGAAGAAGTCAATCTCGATCTTCCTTTGGAAAAAATCGAGCAATTGATGACCGTATCGACTCCCGGCCGTGACCCACGGGGCTGGACAGTGACCATTGCCCACTTGGTTTATTTGCCTAGTCGTGCATTAGAACTTGTTCAAGCAGGAGACGATGCCAAGGATGTGGTTTTTGTAGATGTCGATTTTCAGACGGGTAAGTGCTTCTTAGAGGGAGCAGAGTTGGAGGAGCAAGCTTTCGCTTTTGACCATTATGCCATTATCCAAGAATCCATCAAACGAATCCAAGGCCGTCTCGACTGGAATCCGACCTTCCTTTATCTGCTGGAGGAGGAGTTCACTGTCTACGAAGGAACTGAACTGGTCAATCTTATCAACCCCGGTCGTCCAATCGTCAGCAATAACTTTCTCGTAAAATACGGAGAATATGTAGAAGAAGTCGGACTCAAACGAGTACCTAAAAAGAAACCAAGAAAAACCTATCGATTGAAATAAAAAACGAGGTCGGGAAAAAGCTCCCGACTTCTTTATTTGCTGTTGCGACTGTTTTAGGGATGGCTATCTTTCTTAGAATTACTCAACATGTGAGTAAAGAAGTCTTTGTATCGATACTTGAGATAGTTCTCATGTAAAAATAACAAAGATATATAGAAAATCATAAAAACTGTAGTCAGATAAAACACATCAAATGCAGTTCGCGCATAGTAAGTGGCTGATTGATAAGAGCCAATAGCTGCCACAATCAACCAAGGAAGATACTTGTAATACTTATTTAGCATAAGAATGCACCTCCTATATTCTATTTCAACGTTATTATATTCCTTTGTACTTAAAGATGAAAGCGATTACACAAAAACAAATTCAAATTTTTAATAGGAAAATCTCCTGTTTTTCTGTTTTATTACGAATAGAAGAGTAGGAGGAGTAAATGTATCTAAATTATGTGAGATTTTTAAAATAGTTTAGATAAATTATTGACATATTTAAATCTGAATGTTACAATAATATTACAAAAAGATTTCATTATATTTCTAAAACATTACAAAGGAGTAGAAAAATGAAAATGAAAAAGAAAACCTATATCAAATTGATGGCAGCAACTGTATTGGCTTCTACCTTGCTGTTAGGAGCTTGTGGAAATAAAAAGGAAACAACTCAAGCAAGCAGTTCTGCTAAGACAAGCCAATCATCAAGCTCTAAAGTAGCTTATGCTAGCAAAGAAAGCAAGACTCAGAAGTCCTCAAGTTCAGCTGCATCTGAAAAGGCCAAGGCATCTACTGATCAGTCTGCAGCAACTGCAACACCATCACAAGCGGCACCTGCACCAGAGCAAAGACAAGGTCAAGAAGTGTCTAATCAACAGGCAGCTAGTCAACAAACGCCTGCTCAGGCTCCTTCAACTCAACAGGCTCCTCAAGTCCAGTCTAACCAATCAAGCTATGACCCAACAACTGACCGTAAACTTCAAGACAAGCAAGCAGAGCAGAATAAACGCTATAAGGGTGTTTTAGCCATGGTAGACGGTGATTTCTCAGCAGCAGCTGGCAACTGGAAGGGAGAAAATAGCGAAACCATCACAGTTTCATCAGGTGGTCAATTTACAGTAGAATCTGCTGATGGAAAGAAAGAAAATTACTCTATCAGAGGCTACTCTTATACTCTTGATGGTGGTAAGTATAATGCCAAAATTGGTGGAGGAAAAATCATCCAAATTACAACAGGAGCGGATGGTAAGGTTTCCAGTGTTGCTTTGAGTCAATAATAGCTCTCAGTATTTGAATTTTTACAATCAAAGAAAATCCGTCAGCTCAAATAAGAGTCGACGGATTCTTTTATACTTGTACTTGGGTTAAAAATTCTTCTGTAGTAAGAATTTGAGCAAATTCATCTTGTAGAGAAAGGAGATTAATCTCATGGATAGTCTCAGGAGAGATGGCCTGACCGTTTTTGTTAGATAGGGTAAAACTGGCAGTAGCATCTGCTAGTAAAGTGACTTCAAAACCAAGATTTGCTGCCATTCGTGTCGTAGTAGACACACAATGAGGCAACGTCAAACCAACAACGACTAAATGACAAATCTGATTTTTTCGTAAATATGTTTCAAGATTTGTTCCAATAAAGGCACTATTAACCGTTTTTTGAAAGACAGGTTCTGAAGCAACTGGTTCAAATCCACTTTTAAACTCCTGATTTTGTTTGTTATGAAATTGCGACTGGGGATTGTCAGATATGTGTTGAACATGTAAGACTGGAAGAGCGTGTTTACGAAAGTATGCCAGTACCCTCAATGCTTGTTGTTCAGCTTGAGAGTTGTTCCGTTCTCCCCAGATAGGGTTATCAAATGCTTTTTGCATATCGATAATCAGTAGAGCAGTATGAACCATTTTAAGCCTTATCCAACTGCAAGAGAGCCTCAATCTCTGCCAGAGTGCTAGCTTGTGAAATGGCTCCACGGAGTTTGGCAGCGCCAGATGTTCCACGGAGGTAGTGAGGAGCGAGGCCACGGAACTCACGAACTGCTACGTTTTCTCCTTTGAGGTTAATCAAGCGTTTCAAATGTTCGTAGGCGATTTTCATCTTGTCCTCAAAGGTCAAATCAGGTAGGATTTCTCCTGTTTCAAAGTAATGGTTGATTTGGTTGAAGAGGTAAGGATTTCCCATGGCAGCGCGGCCGATCATGACTGCATCAGCACCGACTTCTTCGATGCGTTGTTTGGCTTCTTGGACAGTACGGATATCACCGTTGGCGATAAATGGAATCTTGGTCAAAGCTTGAGCTACGTCGTGTAAGGTCTCAAGGTCTGCGTGACCTGTATACATTTGCTCACGGGTACGGCCATGCATGGCGAGGGCAGAAACACCTGCTGCTTCAGCAGCGAGGGCATTTTCTACTGCAAGAGACGGGTCAGCCCAGCCTGTACGCATCTTGACAGTAAGTGGGATATCAAGGACAGACTGGACCTTGTTGATGATAGAGTAAATCTTATCTGGGTCCTTGAGCCACATAGCACCAGCTTCGTTCTTCACGATTTTGTTAACTGGACAGCCCATGTTGATATCCACGATATCGGTTTTGGTATTTTCTTGGATAAATTCTGCTGCGCGTGCTAGGCTGTCTTCATCGCTACCAAAAAGTTGGATAGAGACAGGGTTCTCACCTTCATCAATATGAAGCATGTGCAAGGTTTTTTCATTGTTGTATTGGATTCCCTTGTCAGAGACCATTTCCATGACAACGAGTCCAGCTCCGAGCTCTTTTGCGATAGTACGAAAGGCTGAGTTGGTCACGCCAGCCATGGGTGCTAAAACGGTACGATTGGGAATCTCAACATTGCCAATCATAAAGGGTGTATTAAGATTTGTCACGAATGAGTTCCTCCAGGTCGTTTTCATCAAAGTTGTAAGTTGTTTGGCAGAATTGACAAGTGATTTCTGCCCCGTGGTCTTCCTCTTTCATTTCCTGTAAGTCTGAGCTTGGAAGGCTAGCAAGAGCGTTCATAAAGCGTTCATGGCTACAGTCACATTGGAAACGGATTTCTTCTTCAGAAAGACGCTTGTAGGCCTCGTCACCGTAGATAGCTTTGAGGAGGGCTTCGATATGGTCTTCACTTTCCAGAAGGGTCGAGATAGCTGGCATTTCTTGGATGCGTTTCTCAAAACGGGCAATCTCTTCTTCCTTGGCTCCCGGCAAGACTTGGACTAGGAAACCACCTGCAACCTTGACCTTGTCTTCTTCGTCCAAAAGGACATTGAGACCGACTGCTGAAGGGGTTTGTTGGCTTTCAGTCAGGTAAAAGGCAAGGTCTTCACCGATTTCCCCAGAAATGAGGGGAGTCATAGAGTTGTAAGGATTTCCAGTGCCGTAGTCTGTGATAACGAGAAATTGACCATTTCCAACAAAAGGTCCGACTAGAACTTCACCAGTTGCAGTCTTTTTGATGTCAACACCAGGATTTTGAACATAGCCTTTAACGTTCCCCTTGGTGTCAGCGACGGTGATGATAGCACCTAGAGAGCTAGATCCCAGCACCTTAACTGTTAGTTTAGTATTTCCTTTTTCATTGGCTGCGAGAATCTGGCTAGCGATAAGAGTTCGACCAAGCGCTACAGTTGAGCTAGCTTGGGTTTGGTGTTTTTCTTGAGCAGTGCGGACGGTTTCTGTGCTATCAAGGACAAAAGCACGAAAGGCTCCGCTTTCTGATATAGTTTTAATAATTTTATCCATAGCTACTATTTTAGCATAAAAATGCCCAAAGGGGGAGCTGTGTGTTTGTTGATTTTTAGGATAATGGACTGGGAAATCAGCATGAAAATAAAAAGAGAAACAGATTATTTCAGCATTTGTAAGATTTATGCTATGCTTAAGGTAGAAAATGAAAGGGGTAACAAATGTATTTAGGAGATTTGATGGAAAAGGCCGAATCTGGCCAATTTTCAATCCTTTCCTTTCTATTACAAGAGTCTCAGACGATTGTCAAGGCTGTAATGGAGGAAACAGGATTTTCAAAAGCAACTCTAACCAAATATGTCACCCTGCTCAATGACAAGGCTTTGGATAGTGGCTTAGAGCTGACTATTCACTTAGAAGATGAAAATCTGCGTCTGTCTATCGGTCCAGCTACCAAGGGGAGAGATATTCGGAGCTTGTTTTTGGAGAATGCTGTTAAATACCAGATTCTTGTTTATCTTCTCTACCACCAACAGTTTTTAGCCCATCAGCTGGCTCAAGAATTGATGATTAGTGAGGCGACGCTTGGCCGCCACTTGGCTGGTTTAAATCAGATTTTGTCAGAATTTGACTTATCCATCCAAAATGGCCGTTGGCGAGGCCCAGAACATCAGATTCGCTATTTCTATTTCTGTCTTTTCCGTAAGGTCTGGTCCAGTCAGGAGTGGGAAGGTCACATGCAGAAACCAGAGAGAAAACAGGAGATTGCTACACTAGAAGAAATCTGCGGTGCGAGTTTGTCTTCGGGGCAGAAATTGGACTTGGTTCTCTGGGCTCATATCAGTCAACAACGTCTCCGTGTCAATGCCTGTCAGTTTCAAGTGATAGAAGAGAAAATGCGAGGGTATTTTGACAATATTTTCTACCTTCGTTTGTTGAGAAAGGCTCCGTCCTTTTTTGCTGGTCAACACCTTCCTCTAGGGACTGAGGATGGGGAGATGATTATATTCTTCTCTTTCCTTCTATCTCATCGTATTCTTCCTCTTCATACTATGGAGTATATTCTTGGTTTTGGAGGGCAGTTGGCAGATTTGCTGACGCAATTGATTCAAGAAATGAAGAAGGAGGAGTTGCTGGGGGATTATACAGAGGATCACGTTACCTACGAACTCAGTCAGCTTTGTGCTCAAGTCTATCTATACAAGGGCTATATCTTACAGGATCGCTACAAGTACCAGTTAGAGAATCGTCATCCATATTTACTCATGGAACATGATTTTAAGGGAACGGCAGAGGAGATTTTTCATGCCTTGCCTGCCTTTCAGCAAGGAACGGATTTGGATAAGAAAATTCTCTGGGAATGGCTCCAGTTAATCGAATATATGGCTGAAAACGGTGGCCAACATATGCGGATTGGTCTGGATTTGACATCTGGTTTTCTTGTCTTTTCAAGGATGGCAGCTATTTTAAAACGGTATTTGGAATACAATCGTTTTATCACCATTGAAGCCTATGACCGAACTCGGCATTATGATTTGCTGGTTACCAATAACCCGATTCATAAGAAGGAACAGACCCCAGTCTATTATTTAAAAAACGACTTGGATATGGAAGATTTGGCAGGGATTCGTCAGTTATTATTTACCTAAAAGGCTTGGTTAACCCAGGCCTTTTTGTGAAATTCACACAATCTCCTCACATTTTTTAAAAAATTAAAAAAAGTTGATGAACGAGAAAGCGCTTTATTTTGTATACTAGTTAGTGTAAAGAGGAGACATCCTCAAGAACATTATCAGGAGGACAGCACATGTCACAAGAAAAATACATCATGGCCATTGACCAGGGAACTACAAGTTCTCGTGCCATTATTTTCAACAAAAAAGGAGAAAAAGTTAGCTCGAGTCAAAAAGAGTTTACTCAGATTTTCCCTCAAGCTGGTTGGGTAGAGCACAATGCCAATGAAATTTGGAACTCTGTTCAGTCAGTTATTGCGGGTGCTTTCATCGAAAGTGGTGTCAAGCCAAATCAAATCGAAGCAATAGGGATTACCAACCAGCGTGAAACAACTGTCGTCTGGGATAAGAAAACAGGCCTTCCTATCTACAACGCAATTGTTTGGCAGTCACGCCAGACAGCACCTTTGGCTGAACAACTAAAAAGCCAAGGTTATGTGGAAAAATTCCATGAAAAAACTGGTTTGATCATCGATGCTTACTTCTCTGCTACCAAGGTTCGTTGGATTTTGGACCATGTAGAAGGCGCTCAAGAGCGAGCAGAAAAAGGAGAATTGCTCTTTGGTACCATTGATACTTGGTTGGTTTGGAAATTGACAGACGGTGCATCTCATGTAACGGATTATTCAAATGCAGCCCGAACTATGCTCTACAATATTAAAGAACTTAAATGGGATGATGAAATTTTGGAAATTCTCAACATTCCTAAGGCTATGTTGCCAGAAGTTCGTTCTAACTCTGAAATCTACGGTAAGACAGCGCCATTCCATTTCTACGGTGGAGAAGTGCCAATCTCAGGTATGGCTGGGGACCAACAGGCAGCCCTCTTTGGACAGTTGGCCTTTGAACCAGGTATGGTCAAGAATACTTATGGAACAGGTTCTTTCATCATCATGAATACTGGTGAAGAAATGCAGTTGTCTGAAAATAACCTCTTGACAACGATCGGTTACGGAATCAATGGCAAGGTTTACTATGCCTTGGAAGGTTCAATCTTCATCGCAGGAAGTGCCATTCAGTGGCTTCGTGACGGTCTTCGCATGGTTGAAAATTCACCAGAATCTGAAAAATATGCCCGTGATTCTCACAACAACGATGAAGTTTATGTCGTTCCAGCCTTTACAGGTCTAGGAGCTCCATACTGGAATCAAAACGCTCGTGGTTCTGTCTTTGGCTTAACTCGTGGAACAAGTAAAGAAGACTTTATCAAGGCGACTTTGCAATCTATCGCTTATCAAGTGCGTGACATCATCGACACCATGCAAGTGGATGCGCAGACAGCTATCCAAGTCTTGAAAGTAGATGGTGGTGCAGCCATGAACAATTTCCTCATGCAGTTCCAAGCTGATATTTTGGGAATTGACATCGCACGCGCCAAAAACTTGGAAACAACAGCTCTAGGTGCAGCCTTCCTAGCAGGTTTGTCAGTGGGCTATTGGAAAGACTTGGATGAGTTGAAACTCTTGAACGAGACAGGAGAGCTCTTTGAACCATCTATGAACGAATCTCGCAAGGAACAACTCTACAAGGGCTGGAAGAAAGCTGTAAAAGCAACCCAAGTTTTTGCGGAAATCGACGACTAATATTGGAAGAATAGAGCGACTTAGTTAGAAAGTGTGTAAATATGGAATTTTCAAAGAAAACACGTGAATTATCAATTAAAAAAATGCAAGAACGTACCTTGGACCTCTTGATTATCGGTGGAGGAATCACAGGTGCTGGTGTAGCCTTGCAGGCGGCAGCTAGTGGTCTAGATACTGGTTTGATTGAAATGCAGGACTTCGCAGAAGGAACATCCAGCCGTTCAACAAAATTAGTTCACGGAGGTCTTCGTTACCTCAAACAATTTGACGTAGAAGTTGTATCAGATACGGTTTCTGAACGTGCAGTGGTTCAACAAATTGCTCCACATATTCCAAAACCAGACCCAATGCTCTTGCCAGTTTACGACGAAGATGGAGCCACTTTTAGCCTTTTCCGTCTTAAAGTAGCTATGGACTTGTACGATCTTTTGGCAGGAGTTAATAACACGCCAGCTGCTAATAAGGTCTTGAGCAAGGAAGAAGTCTTGGAACGCCAGCCAAACTTGAAGAAAGAAGGCTTGGTAGGAGGTGGGGTTTACCTTGACTTCCGTAACAACGATGCACGTCTCGTGATTGAAAACATCAAACGTGCCAACCAAGACGGTGCCCTCATTGCCAACCACGTTAAAGCAGAAGGTTTCCTATTTGACGAAAGTGGCAAGATTACAGGTGTTGTAGCTCGTGATCTCTTGACAGACCACGTCTTTGAAATCAAGGCCCGTCTGGTTATTAACACAACAGGTCCATGGAGCGACAAAGTACGCAATTTGTCTAATAAGGGAACCCAATTCTCACAAATGCGTCCAACTAAGGGAGTTCACTTGGTAGTGGATTCAAGCAAGATCAAGGTTTCACAGCCAGTTTACTTTGACACAGGTTTGGGTGATGGCCGTATGGTCTTTGTTCTCCCACGTGAAAATAAGACTTACTTCGGTACAACTGATACAGACTACACAGGTGATTTGGAACATCCAAAAGTGACGCAGGAAGATGTAGATTACCTACTTGGCATTGTCAACAACCGCTTCCCAGAAGCCAACATCACCATTGATGATATCGAAAGCAGCTGGGCAGGTCTTCGGCCATTGATCGCAGGCAATAGCGCTTCTGACTACAATGGAGGAAATAACGGAACCATCAGTGATGAAAGCTTTAACAACTTGATTGCGACCGTTGAATCTTATCTCTCTAAAGAAAAAACTCGTGAAGATGTAGAGGCTGCTGTTAGCAAGCTTGAAAGCAGTACCTCTGAGAAACATTTGGATCCATCTGCAGTTTCACGTGGTTCGAGCTTGGACCGAGATGACAATGGCCTCTTGACCCTTGCTGGTGGTAAAATCACAGACTACCGTAAGATGGCTGAAGGAGCTATGGAGCGCGTGGTTGACATTCTCAAAGCAGAATTTGACCGCAGCTTTAAACTCATCAACTCTAAGACTTACCCTGTTTCAGGTGGGGAATTGAACCCAGCAAATGTGGACTCAGAAATCGAAGCCTTTGCGCAACTTGGAGTATCACGTGGCTTGGATAGCAAGGAAGCTCATTACCTAGCAAATCTTTACGGTTCAAATGCACCGAAAGTCTTTGCCCTTGCTCACAGCTTGGAACAAGCGCCAGGACTCAGCTTGGCGGACACCTTGTCTCTTCATTATGCAATGCGCAATGAGTTGGCTCTGAGCCCAGTTGACTTCCTCCTTCGCCGTACCAACCACATGCTCTTTATGCGTGATAGTTTGGATAGCATCGTTGAGCCAGTTTTGGATGAAATGGGACGATTCTATGACTGGACAGAAGAGGAAAAAGCAGCTTACCGTGCTGATGTCGAAGCGGCTCTCGCTAACAACGATTTAGCAGAATTAAAAAATTAAGAAAAAATAAAAGAGGCGGAGGGCAGGACTCCTAGTCTACCCTCTCCTCCTTTTTAATGGAGACAGAAAAATGATGAATGAATTATTTGGAGAATTTTTGGGGACTTTAATCCTGATTCTTCTAGGAAATGGTGTTGTTGCAGGTGTGGTTCTTCCAAAAACCAAGAGCAACAGTTCAGGTTGGATTGTGATTACTATGGGTTGGGGGATTGCAGTTGCGGTTGCAGTATTTGTATCTGGCAAGCTCAGTCCAGCTCATTTAAACCCAGCTGTGACCATTGGTGTAGCCTTAAAAGGTGGTTTGCCTTGGGCTTCCGTTTTCCCTTATATCTTAGCTCAGTTTGCAGGGGCTATGCTCGGTCAGATTTTGGTTTGGTTGCAATTCAAACCGCATTATGAGGCAGAAGAAAATGCAGGAAATATTTTGGCTACTTTCAGCACAGGACCGGCCATCAAAGATACTGTATCAAACTTGATTAGTGAAATCCTTGGAACTTTTGTATTGGTATTGACAATCTTTGCTTTGGGACTTTATGACCTTCAAGCAGGAATCGGAACCTTCGCAGTGGGGACTTTGATTGTCGGTATCGGTCTATCACTAGGTGGGACAACAGGTTATGCCTTGAACCCTGCACGTGACCTTGGACCTCGTATCATGCACAGTATCCTTCCAATTTCAAACAAGGGAGACGGAGACTGGTCTTATGCCTGGATTCCTGTTGTGGGACCTGTTATCGGTGCAGCCTTGGCCGTTCTTGTATTCTCACTTTTCTAGTTTATACTCAATGAAAATCAAAGAGCAAACTAGGAAATTAGCCGCAGGTTGCTCAAAACAATGTTTTGAGGTTGCAGATAAGACTGACGAAGTCAGTCACATATATACGGCAAGGCGACGTTGACGCGGTTTGAATTTGATTTTCGAAGAGTATTAGAAAACAATTATTTTGATAGAGCTTAGGCAAGAGCTCAATTTCAGCAAAAAATACAGTAAATCTTCTCACAATAAAACACATAGTATCAAGTTTTTCAACACCTGATACTATGCGTTTTTTGATTTTAAGACTTTTTTCCAGTCTCTTTTTCGATTGAAGATGTAAGTATTCTAATAACTAACTTCTTAGTACTAGCCAACAACGATAATCATAATTCCTCCTAAAATTAGGAATAATAAAGGCAATAGTTTTTGTTTTTTCATGTGAAATACCTCACTTTTATTTTCTTCTATTTTATGCTAAAATATTAAAAATTAAAAACTATTCCCATATATGCTTATTGGAGAGATGCTATGAAAAAATTTGGAGAAATTTTTAAAAAGTTTCGAGAATCGAGAGGGTTTCGCTTAAAAGATGTCGAAAAAGCTGGTATATCAACATCACAGCTCTCACGTTTTGAAAAGGGAGAGACTGATTTAACCATTTCAAAATTTATGGCTATTTTGGATGAAATTAACATGCCTATTGATGAATTTATGTATGCT
Source organism: Streptococcus mitis (assembly GCA_018364455.1). Classification (GTDB taxonomy): domain Bacteria; phylum Bacillota; class Bacilli; order Lactobacillales; family Streptococcaceae; genus Streptococcus; species Streptococcus mitis_BR. The sequence continues at coordinate 19,083 of JAGZLW010000010.1, forward strand.
GTTCATGATTTTCATCGTGATGAACTGAACGAACTCTTATCAAAGGTTAGGCATTTTGTATCAAATCATGATGTTGATGGGTTGAAAAAACTACTTTATTCTCAGATGGAGTCAGATTCTAAACAAGAGAAATTTCATAAGCTTAACATTATTTTATTAAAAATTCGTTTACAAGATTTATCTGGAGAAGCTTATTATTCTGGTGATGATTTATCTTATTTAACTGACTATCTCTTTAGTGTTGAATATTGGGGATACTATGAATTATTGATTTTTTCAAATACTTTAGATGTCCTAAAACACGATGTCTTCATGCTTTTGGCTAGAGAGATGTCTAGACGTTCTGATTTTTATAAAGAAATTCCTAATAATAGACGACTGATTTCATCTATGCTATTGAACGGGTATATCACATGTATTGAAAGAGGAAAATTTCTTGATGCTTTGTATTTTGAAAAACGACTAAACCAATGCTTTTTCACTGAAACTGAAATTTATGAGCGATTGGTATTTCAGTATGCCCAATATCTATATCGCTATAAAAAAGAGATGGATTGTAAAGCAATTATTGAAATGAGGAAGTGTATTGGAGCAATGAAATTAGCGGGAAGTAACCATTTGGCAAAGAATTATGAAAGGCACTTAGAAAAAATTTTAGCAAGTAAAAAGTAATACGCAGATATGGGAAAGGAAGTATCTCGAAATAATATTTTGGTAGAATTGTCTTTAGAAATTTCAATTACGGTTGTTTTATCAGTTCATTGTATTTGAGCGATAGGATTTTTCGAAGTTGTCACCATAATTATGAATTTTGAGGTATTTAATATGCAAGTTCTATCTCCATATATTTTAAGAAAGAAAAGTGAAACAGGAGAATTATTTTTCAATAGTAAAAATAATCATTCTTTTTTCATTACAAATGATTTACAAGATGTTATGGAAAATGATTTAGAGATTAAGGAACAATATGAAAATTATTTGAATAAGTATAATTATTTTCAAGAAGAAAATGAATTCGAGAATACAATAGATTATGTTAGAAATAGTGAAACGGAGACGTTAGAATTTACAATTTTAACACATGGAGACTGTAATTTTAGATGTAAATATTGTTATGAAAAATTTGAAAATATAAAAATGAGTAGAGAAACAGAGATTGCGATAGTTGAATTTACAGAAAAACTATTATCTGAATCTATGTTTAAATCTTTACATGTATCATGGTTTGGAGGAGAGCCTTTATTGGGACTAAAAACGATAAAGAATCTTTCAGAAAAGTTTATTAGTATTTGCTCTCAAAATGGACTTGATTATTCTGCTAGTATAACAACTAATGGATATTTACTTAATGAACGAATGATTCATCAGTTGATTTTAGACTATAGAGTTAGTAATTTTCAGATAACAATTGACGGAGATGAGGAAAGTCATAATTTTCAAAGAGTGTTGCGTAATGGAAAGGGATCATATATCAAGATACTCGAGAATATCAAAGGTTTACAAAATTCAAATTTGAATTTTTATTGTAATTTAAGATTTAATATATCGAAAGAAAATTTTAATAATGTTAAGATTTTTTTAGATTCAGATGGGAAATATTTTAAGCATGATAAACGATTTAGATTTTATTTTTATAATGTAGGTAGTTGGGGTTGTGGGGAGCGTGCCCAAAATTATAAAGTGACATTACCTAATTCAGATGCTAGTTTTGAATTATCAAAGTTTGCCATAAAAAAAGGTTATAATGTTCCTGCTGCTAGAAGTATAATAACAAATTTGTTCAACTGTTATGCAAATAGAAAAAATCACTATACAATTAATGTAAAGGGTGTGATTCAAACTTGTACGGTCGCCTTGTATTCTAAATCTAATATATTTGGAAGTGTACATAGTAAGTTTAATCAAGAAAAGTTTGATAAATGGCACTTAAACATGGATTCAGATTGTAAGCAGTGTCCTATTGCTTTAATTTGTAAATCAGGATTTTGTCCGCCAAAACATAGAAGTAATAAGCAAAGAACATTATGCAATCAAATAAAAAAGAAAATTGATAAAAATCTAGAATTATTTATGTTAAATAAGGAATATTGTGATTATCTTGATGCAATAAGAGAGGGGGTGAAAAGATGATTGTAATTGAAAATAAGAGTACTACTCAACTTGATACACTTGTATTCCGTGATCATTATTGCGATGAAGATGGAAATGAGTTTTAGATTGATTTTTAAAATATAAATCGAAATTTAGTTAGTCTAGTTCAGGAGGTAGTCACTCTTAATAAACAGCATCATATATAGGTTAATTAAATTATTGTATAGTCTCAGTTGGAGTTAATTTATTTATAACTTTTAGACTGAGGCTTTTATATCTATTCGCTTTCTTTTAGATAGGCTTATTTATGAAATTTCTAAAATACATTAAAACTAATATTTTTATCTATTTTTTAATAGGAGTGCTTTTGAATAGCGGAATGGCTCTAATAAAGCCATTGTTATTGGATAAGCTATTGAATATTCGTGAAGAGCAACTTACAATTGGTACAATTTCATACTTTGTTTTATATGGCCTGTGTTTACACCTGTTTTTTTATAGCACGATGTTGCTAGCAAATTTTGTCAGTAATAATCTGCAGCGTCATCTGCAAATTCGGTTAAAAGATCAGCTTATTAAGAAACTATTTTTGAAAGAAAACGTTGTATATGATGAAAAAGTTTCAATTGTTACACAAGATATGGAACTGCTCTATAATCGCTTCTTTTTACCCCTGGATATGATAGTTGGAAGAGTTTTTATACTTTGTACAACGATTGTTTTTATTTTGGTGCAAAATTTTTGGCTTGGTCTTGTTTTTATCGTGTTTTCTTTTCTTCGACCATTACCTCAATGGGTAATGAATAATCGTTTAATGAAAAGTGGTGCAAATTTTTCGGAAATGCAAAAAGCTTTTCATCTATCTGTAGGAGATTTTTTTAAGGGAGCAGATACGATATATTTTTATGGTGCTAGTAAAGAAAACTTTGCTAAGATGAGAAAAAACAACGAGTGTTACGAGAATGCTCGTTGGAAAAATGAATGGACTAGTAATGTCGTTTATTTTTTCAATGGTCCTTTAGAATTCCTTAGTCAGGTACTACCTCTTGCACTTGGTCTTTTATTACAAAAGAGTGGTATAGAGTTAACAACAGCTAGTTTGGTCTCTATGTATATAGCTACAATGAATCTTAGCGGACCTATTCAAAGAATTATGTATAGCATATCTGATATACAGCGATCGCAAACAGTGAAAGAAAAAATATTTTCATTATTGGAAGAATCTTGTTTAGAAACATCATATCCGACAGTCGAATCTTTAGCTGAGCTAGTTTTGGAGGGCGTTTCAAAACAGGTTGGAGAGCAAGTGCTCTTTTATGATTTGTCACTTAGACTAACTAAGCCAAGTAAAGTTTTAATAAAGGGAGCTAGTGGTACCGGAAAGTCAACTCTCCTACAATTGGTAGCAGGAAAGATAAGTCCGAATAGTGGTAGAATTATCGTACGTGATAAATCAGGTCGAGAATTTACTCATTATCAAGGGAATATCGCTTATATCTCTCAGAATCCATTTTTCAGACATGGGACAATCCGAGAAAATTTAACATTAGGACAGGAGATTTCAGATAAAGAATTACTCTGTTGCCTAGAACAAGTTGGTTTAACGAATGAAATCACCAATATCTTGGATTATCAACTGGTAAATAATGGAGAAAACATTTCAGGTGGACAACGTTTACGACTTGAATTAGTTCGCTGTCTGCTTCGACAAAAAGACATTGTGTTGGCGGATGAGGTCACATCATCCTTAGACAAGGACAATGCATATCAAGTGCGCCAGTTACTTTTGCAGTTGCCTATCATTTTGATTGAAGTTGCTCATCATATTGATTCAGAAACGGTTTATAATCAAGTAATTGATTTGGGAAAATATAGAATAAAATAAATAGACTTGTTCGGCATCTTGCTAGATATAATATATATGTATATTACGTATTGTTTTAGCTGATTTAAAGATGTGAAAACTAAAAACTATGGCTAAGTTGGAATGTTAAAAATTCAATTTCTGACCACCTAATCTTGTGTCAAATAGTTATCAAACAAAGTCTAGTCTACCATTTATCAGTTAAATATTTTTATGTTATGGGAGCGTTACATGTCTAATTCATTTATTAAGTTGTTAGTCTCTCAATTGTTTGCAAATTTAGCAGATATTTTCTTTAGAGTAACAATCATTGCTAACATATACATTATTTCAAAATCAGTAATTGCCACGTCACTAGTTCCCATTTTAATAGGGATATCCTCTTTTGTTGCGAGTCTTTTAGTTCCTTTAGTTACTAAAAGGATAGCGCTCAATAGGGTTTTATCTTTATCCCAATTTGGAAAGACTATATTATTGGCGATACTGGTAGGAATGTTTACCGTAATGCAATCCGTAGCGCCTTTGGTAACCTATCTATTTGTTGTGGCAATTTCAATATTGGATGGTTTTGCCGCACCTGTTTCTTATGCAATTGTGCCGCGCTATGCGACCGATTTGGGTAAGGCTAACTCAGCTTTGTCAATGAGTGGTGAAGCTGTTCAATTGGTGGGTTGGGGATTAGGTGGACTCTTATTTGCAACAATTGGTCTGTTACCTACCACGTTTATCATTTTAATCTTGTATATCATTTCTAGCTTTTTGATGTTATTTCTTCCTAAGGCTGAAGTGGAGGTGCTAGAGTCAGAGACTAATCTTGAAATTTTGCTCAAAGGTTGGAAGTTAGTTGCTAGAGATCCTAGATTAAGACTTTTTGTATCAGCAAATTTATTTGAAATTTTCTCAAATACGATTTGGGTTTCGTCTATCATACTTGTCTTTGTAACTGAGTTATTAAATGAAACAGAAAGTTACTGGGGATATTCTAATACAGCATATTCTATCGGGATTATAATTAGTGGCTTAATTGCTTTTCGGCTATCTGAAAAGTTTCTTGCTCTTAAGTGGGAAAGTATTCTTTTTTCTCTTATAGCCATGGCAATAGTGACACTGACTATTCTATATTTTCCAAACGCACAGATGTTTTTATTATTTTCAGCTTTAGTTGGTATGTTATCGCAGCTAAAAGAAGTTCCTGAAACTGTATTTCTTCAGGAAACAGTAGAGGAAAATAACTTGGTTAATGTCTATTCCGTTCTTGAAGTGATTTCGACATTAGCATTTTCAGTATTTGTTTTGCTAATGAGCTATATTACTGAGAGTTTTGGTATTAGCATCAGTTTTTGGCTATCAGCCATTTGTCTGATGATAGAAGCTATTTTAATTTATATCAGACGAGATTATTTTAAATGAGAGACTGGTTAAAAAGTCTTGAAAAATTAGAAAAGCGCATAGTATCAGGTGTTGAAACTTGATATTGTGCGTTTTATTATGGAAAGATTTACTTCATTTTCTCCTAAAATTGAGTTTTTGCCCAGGAACACTCTATTTGAAATATTCATAGAAAAACCGCATAATCTTTAAAATTAGCTTAAATGTAGTGAAAATGTACGGTAAACAATTGAAAAAATACTATATAAAGTGGTACAATGGTAGAAAAATAAGCTAGTAAGAATCACTCTTATTTTAGCGAAAAATTACAGAAATGAATGGTTTTTCTTGATGAAACAGAGAAAAGAATTGTACCTCTTTCTTGGTCGGACAGCCTTGTATTTTCTTATCTTTCTAGGGCTGCTTTACTTCTTTAGCTATCTTGGTCAGGGTCAAGGAAGCTTTATCTATAATGAATTTTAACTTGAAGGAGAATCCCTATTGTGTCAAATAAACCAATAGTAGATATGATTGAAACCATTGAGCATTTTGCTCAGACACAGCCTAGCTATCCTGTTTACAATGTTTTGGGGCAGGAACACACTTATGGCGATTTAAAGGCCGATTCGGATAGTTTAGCTGCAGCCATTGACCAACTAGGCTTGCCAGAGAAGTCTCCTGTGGTCGTTTTTGGTGGCCAAGAGTATGAAATGTTGGCAACTTTTGTAGCACTGACTAAGTCAGGTCATGCCTACATTCCAATTGACAGCCATTCGGCCTTGGAGCGAGTTTCAGCTATTTTAGAAGTAGCGGAGCCAAGCTTGATTATTGCCATTTCAGACTTTCCATTGGGTCAGATTTCTACGCCAATGATGAATCTAGCTCAGGTTCAAGAAGCCTTTGTCCAAGGGAATAACTACGAAATCACGCATCCAGTTAAGGGAGATGATAATTACTACATTATCTTTACTTCTGGTACGACCGGTAAGCCTAAGGGAGTGCAGATTTCCCATGATAACCTTCTCAGCTTTACCAATTGGATGATTACGGATCAGGAATTTGCGACACCAAGTCGTCCGCAAATGTTAGCTCAGCCACCTTATTCTTTTGACCTGTCTGTCATGTATTGGGCGCCAACCTTGGCACTCGGAGGTACACTTTTCGCTCTTCCTTCAGCTATTACTCAGGACTTTAAGCAACTTTTTGCGACCATCTTTTCATTGCCAATCGCTATCTGGACTTCAACACCGTCTTTTGCAGATATGGCTATGTTATCTGAGGATTTCAACAGCGAGAAAATGCCTGGCATTACGCATTTCTACTTTGATGGCGAAGAATTGACGGTTAAAACGGCTCAAAAACTGCGTGAGCGTTTCCCGAATGCCCGTATTATCAATGCCTACGGCCCAACAGAAGCGACAGTAGCCCTGTCAGCTGTTGCTGTGACAGACGAGATGTTAGCGACTCTCAAACGTCTTCCAATCGGCTATACCAAGGCTGATTCTCCGACCTTTATCATTGATGAAGAAGGCAATAAACTGCCAAATGGTGAACAGGGAGAAATCATTGTTTCTGGACCAGCCGTTTCAAAAGGTTATATGAACAATCCTGAAAAAACGGCAGAAGCCTTTTTTGAGTTTGAAGGTCTACCAGCCTACCATACAGGAGATGTGGGAACTATGACAGATGAAGGCTTGCTTCTCTACGGCGGACGCATGGACTTCCAGATTAAGTTCAACGGTTACCGCATTGAGTTAGAAGATGTCTCTCAAAACCTCAATAAGTCTCGCTTTATCGAGTCTGCTGTAGCTGTTCCACGTTATAACAAAGACCACAAGGTACAAAATCTACTGGCCTATGTCATCTTAAAAGATGGTGTTCGTGAACAGTTTGAACGTGATATCGATATTACCAAGGCTATTAAGGAAGATTTGACAGATATCATGATGTCCTATATGATGCCGTCTAAATTCCTTTACCGAGACAGCTTGCCACTGACTCCAAATGGAAAAATTGACATAAAAGGATTGATTAACGAGGTGAATAAGAGATGATGGAGTTCTTTCAACAGCTTCCTCATTTAGAGCCATACGGCAATCCTCAGTATTTTGTCTACGTGATTGCTGCAACCTTGCCCATCTTTATCGGTCTCTTTTTCAAGAAACGCTTTGCCTGGTATGAAGTGCTGGTTAGCCTCTTCTTTATCGTCACCATGTTGGTGGGTGGGAAGACCAATCAATTGGCAGCCTTGGGTATTTACCTTTGCTGGGAGATATTGCTCTTACTCTTCTATAAGCATTATCGAAAAAGTAAGGATGGCAAGTGGGTCTTCTACCTAGTTAGTTTTCTATCCCTCCTTCCGATTATCTTTGTCAAGGTGCAGCCAGCTATCAATGGAGCGCAGTCTTTGCTTGGATTTTTGGGAATTTCTTACCTGACCTTTCGTTCGGTTGGGATTATCATCGAGCTGAGAGATGGAGTGATCAAGGATTTCACCTTGTGGGAATTCCTCCGTTTCCTTCTCTTCATGCCGACTTTTTCAAGTGGTCCAATCGATCGCTTTAAGCGTTTTAATGAAAATTATCAGACCATTCCTGAGCGGGATGAGTTGATGGATATGCTGGATGAATCTGTTCGCTATATCATGTGGGGATTTTTGTACAAGTTTATCCTAGCTCATGTTTTAGGAGAGACCTTACTCCCTCCTCTGAAGAATCTAGCCCTGCAATCAGGTGGCTTCTTTAACCTCTATGCCTTGGCAGTTATGTATACTTTTGGTCTGGAGCTTTTCTTTGACTTTGCAGGTTACTCTATGTTTGCCTTAGCAATTTCAAATTTGATGGGAATTCGTAGCCCTATCAACTTTAATAAGCCCTTTTTATCAAGGGATTTAAAAGAGTTTTGGAATCGTTGGCACATGAGTCTCTCTTTCTGGTTCCGTGACTTTGTCTTTATGCGAATGGTGATGGTATTGACCAGAAAGAAGGTCTTTAAAAATCGTAATGTAACCTCAAGCGTGGCCTATATTGTAAATATGCTGATTATGGGATTTTGGCACGGTGTGACCTGGTACTACATCGCCTATGGACTCTTTCATGGGATTGGGCTGGTCATCAATGACGCTTGGGTTCGTAAGAAAAAAACACTCAATAAGGAACGGAAAAAAGCAGGGAAGCCTGCTCTACCTGAGAATCGCTGGATTCAGTTGCTTGGCATGGTTATCACTTTCCATGTCGTCATGCTGTCATTCTTAATCTTTTCTGGATTCTTGAATGATTTATGGTTTAAAAAATAAAAGGAAGTAAAATATGGATATCAAATCAGAAGTTATCGAAATTATTGATGAGTTGTTTATGGAAGATGTTTCTGACATGATGGATGAAGATCTTTTTGATGCAGGTGTCTTGGATAGCATGGGCACGGTTGAATTGATTGTGGAAATTGAAAACCGTTTTGACATTCGTGTCCCTGTAACAGAGTTTGGTCGCGATGACTGGAATACAGCTAATAAAATCATAGCTGGTATTGTGGAGCTACAAAATGCTTAAACGCTTATGGATGATCTTCGGACCGGTCTTGATAGCTGGTTTGTTGGTTTTTCTGCTCATTTTCTTTTATCCTACTGAGATGCGTCATAATCTAGGAGCTGAAAAGCGTTCAGCGGTGGCTACTACTATCGATAGTTTTAAGGAGCGAAGTCAAAAAGTCAGAGCACTATCTGATCCAAATATGCGTTTTGTTCCCTTCTTTGGCTCTAGTGAATGGCTTCGTTTTGATGGTGCTCATCCTGCGGTATTAGCTGAGAAATACAATCGCTCCTACCGTCCTTATCTTTTAGGACAGAGGGGAGCTGCATCGCTTAACCAGTATTTTGGAATGCAACAGATGTTGCCACAACTGGAGAATAAACAAGTTGTGTATGTTATCTCACCTCAGTGGTTCAGTAAAAATGGCTATGAGCCAGCAGCCTTTCAGCAGTATTTTAATGGAGACCAGTTGACCAGTTTTCTGGAACATCAATCTGGAGATCAGGCTAGCCAATATGCGGCGACTCGCTTACTACAGCAGTTTCCCAACGTAGCTATGAAGGATTTGGTTCAGAAGTTGGCAAGTAAAGAAGAATTGTCGACAGCAGACAATGAAATGATTGAATTATTGGCTCGGTTTAATGAACGCCAAGCTTCCTTTTTTGGTCAGTTTTCAGTTAGAGGCTATGTCAATTATGATAAGCATGTAGTTAAGTATTTAAAGACCTTGCCAGACCAGTTTTCTTATCAAGCTATAGAAGATATTGTTAAAGCAGATGCTGAAAAGAATACTTCCAATAATGATCTAGGAATGGAAAATTATTTCTATAATACGCAGATCAAGAAGGATTTGAAGAAATTAAAGGACTCTCAGAAAAGCTTTACCTATCTCAAGTCGCCAGAGTATAATGACTTGCAGTTGGTTTTAACCCAGTTTTCTAAATCTAAGGTAAACCCGATTTTTATTATTCCACCTGTTAATAAAAAATGGATGGACTATGCTGGTCTACGAGAGGAAATGTACCAACAAACGGTGCAGAAGATTCGCTACCAGTTAGAAAGTCAAGGTTTTACCAATATAGCAGATTTTTCTAAGGACGGCGGGGAGCCTTTCTTTATGAAGGACACCATTCATCTTGGTTGGTTGGGTTGGTTGGCTTTTGACAAGGCAGTTGATCCTTTCCTATCCAATCCCACACCAGCTCCGACGTACCATCTGAATGAGCGCTTTTTCAGCAAAGATTGGGCGACTTATGATGGAGATGTCAAAGAATTTCAATAGATAATATAGAAGAGTTCAAGAATGAAACTAGTTTTCACGTTTTTTCTTGACTCTTTTTTTGCTTGTGATATAATTAACTGGTAAACAAAATGTCAAATAATAGTATTTTTCTCTTAAAAAAGAGAAGTCTAAAAGGAAAGGAGTCAGATATGAGACAGCTAGCGAAGGATATCGATGGCTTTTTGAATGAGGTGATTTTGCAGGCAGAAAATCAGCATGAAATCCTAATAGGTCATTGTACTAGCGAGGTGGCCCTGACCAATACCCAGGAGCATATCCTCATGCTCTTGTCGGAGGAGTCTTTAACCAATTCAGAGTTGGCTCGTCGTCTCAATGTCAGTCAGGCGGCAGTTACCAAGGCCATTAAGTCTTTGGTCAAGGAAGGGATGTTGGAAACATCTAAAGATCCTAAGGATGCGCGTGTGATTTTTTATCAGTTGACTGACTTGGCTCGTCCAATCGCTGAGGAGCACCATCATCACCATGAGCATACGCTTTTAACCTATGAACAAGTGGCGACTCAGTTTACTCCAAATGAACAAAAAGTGATCCAGCGGTTTTTGACTGCTTTAGTAGGAGAAATCAAATAATGAGATATATTACGGTAGAGGATTTGTCCTTCTATTATGATAAGGAACCTGTTCTTGAACATATCAATTATAGTGTTGATAGTGGGGAATTTGTTACTTTGACAGGGGAGAATGGGGCAGCTAAAACGACACTGATCAAGGCCAGTCTTGGAATTCTTCAGCCACGCATTGGAAAGGTGACTATTTCAAAGACAAATACGCAGGGTAAGAAATTGAGAATAGCCTATCTTCCTCAACAGATTGCCAGTTTTAATGCGGGTTTTCCAAGTACGGTTTATGAGTTTGTCAAGTCGGGTCGCTATCCGCGAAAAGGTTGGTTCCGTCGTTTGAATGCTCATGATGAGGAGCATATCAAGGCTAGTTTGGACTCAGTTGGTATGTGGGAACACAGAGACAAACGTTTGGGTTCTCTCTCTGGGGGACAAAAGCAGCGAGCGGTGATTGCGCGTATGTTTGCCTCTGACCCAGATGTATTTATCCTAGATGAGCCGACAACGGGAATGGATGCAGGAAGTAAAAATGAATTTTACGAACTCATGCACCACAGCGCCCATCATCATGGCAAGGCTGTTTTGATGATTACCCATGACCCTGAGGAGGTTAAGGACTATGCGGACCGCAATATTCATCTAGTTCGTAACCAAGATTCGCCATGGCGTTGTTTCAACGTTCATGAGAATGATCAGGAGGTGGGCCATGCTTAGTTTATTATCTTATGACTTTATGCAACGTGCCTTTCTGGCCGTTATTGCCATGAGTCTTTTCTCGCCAGTATTAGGAACCTTTCTTATCTTGCGTCGTCAGAGTTTGATGAGTGATACTCTTAGCCACGTCTCGCTGTCGGGTGTAGCTTTTGGTCTGGTTCTGGGGATTTCTCCGACTATTTCAACTATTGCTATTGTCTTGATTGCGGCGGTCTTTCTGGAGTATCTCCGTACGGTTTACAAGAGCTTTATGGAAATCGGGACAGCTATCCTCATGTCAACAGGACTGGCTGTTTCTCTGATTGTCATGAGCAAGGGTAAAAGCTCTAGCTCAATGAGTTTGGACCAGTATCTTTTTGGTTCCATCGTGACTATCAGCGAAGAGCAGGTTATTTCCCTTTTTGTCATTGCGGCGGTTGTTTTGATTTTGACCTTCCTCTTCCTTCGTCCGATGTACATTTTGACCTTTGATGAGGATACGGCCTTTGTGGATGGCTTGCCAGTTCGTACCATGTCCATTCTTTTTAACATGGTGACGGGGGTGGCCATTGCCCTTATGATTCCTGCTGCAGGAGCTCTTCTGGTATCGACCATTATGGTCTTGCCAGCTAGTATTGCCCTGCGTCTGGGGAAAAACTTTAAATCGGTTATGCTACTTGCCAGTGCCATTGGATTTTTGGGAATGGTGGCAGGACTTTACATTTCCTACTATGCAGAAACACCTGCAAGTGCAAGTATTACCATTATTTTTGTAACTGTCTTTTTACTCATTAGTTTAGTAAGACGTTTTATCAAATAGGAGACTAACGTGAAAAAAATTAGCTTATTGTTCGCTAGTCTATGTGCCTTGTTTTTAGTGGCTTGTTCCAATCAAAAGCAGGCAGATGGCAAACTAAATATTGTGACAACCTTTTACCCTGTCTATGAATTTACCAAGCAAGTCGCAGGAGATACTGCTAATGTAGAACTCCTCATCGGTGCTGGTACAGAGCCTCATGAATATGAACCGTCTGCCAAGGCAGTTGCTAAAATCCAAGACGCAGATACCTTCGTTTATGAAAATGAAAACATGGAAACATGGGTTCCTAAATTGCTAGATACCTTGGATAAGAAAAAAGTGAAAACCATCAAGGCGACAGGCGATATGTTGCTCTTGCCAGGTGGTGAGGAAGAAGAGGGAGACCATGACCATGGAGAAGAAGGCCATCACCATGAGTTTGACCCCCATGTTTGGTTATCACCAGTCCGTGCCATTAAACTAGTAGAGCACATCCGTGACAGCTTGTCAGCAGATTATCCTGATAAAAAAGAGACCTTTGAAAAGAACGCATCTGCCTATATCGAAAAATTGCAAGCCTTGGATAAGGCTTATGCAGAAGGCTTGTCTCAAGCCAAACAAAAGAGTTTTGTGACTCAACACGCAGCCTTTAACTATCTTGCCTTGGACTATGGACTCAAACAAGTCGCTATCTCAGGTCTCTCTCCAGATGCCGAGCCATCAGCTGCTCGTCTGGCAGAATTGACAGAGTACGTCAAGAAAAATAAAATTGCCTATATCTACTTTGAAGAAAATGCTTCACAAGCCCTTGCTAATACACTTTCAAAAGAGGCAGGTGTCAAAACAGATGTCCTCAATCCTTTAGAAAGTCTAACAGAAGAGGATACCAAGGCGGGAGAAAATTATATCTCTATCATGGAGAAAAACCTCAAAGCTTTGAAACAAACAACGGACCAAGAAGGCCCAGCTATCGAACCTGAAAAGGCAGAGGATACTAAGACAGTTCAAAATGGTTACTTCGAGGATGCAGACGTCAAGGACCGCACTTTGAGTGACTATGCAGGTAACTGGCAATCAGTTTATCCTTTCCTTGAAGATGGCACGTTTGATCAAGTCTTTGACTACAAGGCTAAGTTGACTGGTAAGATGACTCAGGCTGAATACAAGGCTTACTATACAAAAGGCTATCAGACAGATGTCACTAAGATCAACATTGCTGATAATACTATGGAATTTGTTCAAGGTGGACAAAGTAAGAAATTCACCTACAAGTATGTTGGTAAGAAAATCTTAACTTACAAGAAAGGCAATCGTGGCGTGCGCTTCCTCTTTGAAGCCACAGATGCTGATGCTGGACAGTTCAAGTATGTTCAGTTTAGTGACCACAATATCGCCCCAGTTAAGGCAGAACATTTTCATATTTTCTTTGGAGGCACAAGCCAAGAAGCCCTCTTTGAAGAAATGGATAACTGGCCAACCTATTACCCAGATAATCTATCTGGCCAAGAAATTGCCCAAGAAATTGCCCAAGAAATGTTGGCGCATTGATGAGAAACCGACTAGTTCATAAGAGCTAGTCGGTTTTTGGGTACTAGATAGCTAACTCTATTAGAGACCTTTCAGATACCTAAGGAACTTTAAACAATGAATAAAACTCTTGAAATATCTGGACCTGTATGTTAGAATAATTTTATCGGGCAAGGTTCATTAGAACACCAAATCCCTTAACTATGGCCGTAGTTAAGGGATTTTTTGACGTATCTTAGCGATTTAACGGGTGTTGATAGGCTAGTCATTCGGTCTACTTCTTACCATCTAGCCATTTGCAAACGAAATACAAGATGATTCCTGCTATGACGTCCGCTACAATAGTAAGAACGAGCTCTGGGGCAAAGTTCATTAGTTTCACCTCCTCTCACGAACCGTAAGGAACGTAATCGGTAACCGATGACAAAAATAGTATATCACATTAAATTTAGATCATCAACCTTGCTTAATGCTTGAAATATAGGGGATAGGCAAAAAGTCTTTAAAATCAAAAAACGTATAGTATCAGATGTATAAAAGCTTGATGTTATATCAATTATAAAAGTGGGTAGGAAAGTTTTCTGATTATCAGAATTCCTTCCTATCCACTTTTTGAAGATTGTAAGTTAGCCTAATTTTATGTAGAATCAGCTTATTTGTTTTATTTATCAAAACCTTGCAAGGCTTTTTGGCGTTCTTCTACTTGACCTTTAGCATCTAGTTTGTTACCGCCGTATACAGCTGATTCCCATGATCCGTACATTGGATTTGGGAAGATGATGAATTTTTCACCGAATTCTTTTTGCAATTCTTCAAGTTGTTTATCACGGTCAGACTCAGAAGTCTTAGAAAAATCTGCAAAGTCTACAAGGTTATCACCAAACAATAAGATAAGATTTGTTTTTTCTTGAACTTTTTGGCGACGCCCCTCTTTGGATTTTACACCACTTTCTAAGAACATGAGATGATCACGTCCTTGAACAGGAATTCCTTCACTTTCAAGATTTTTAATGGTAGCATCTACTTGATTAGCTGAGCGGTCAGAAATATAGTAGATTTGGACACCGTTTTGATCAGCAAACTGAAGAAAATCCTTGGCGCCAGGGACGGCTTTTGCTGCAGCTTTTTGAACCCAAATATCCCAATTTTCGGGTGTAAATGCTGTACCGTCTTTAACATTTTGTACTTGATAAGGGCTATTATCTAGGACAGTTTCATCCAAGTCTAAAACGATAGAGTAAGGTTTGTCTGATTCTGTTTTGAGCAATTCCTTTAGGTGATTTGTTGCAACGTTATAACCCTGTATGTATAAAGCTTTAGTTTCAGCTGATTTTTGATACCAAAGGGTTGACATAGTGTTTTCTCTTGACCGTAGTTGGTCATATGTCAATGTAATCTGATTATCAGATGAGCTATTATTGCTTGTCTGTGTTTCTGTAGACTTTGTTGCACAACTAGCCAATAAGACGACAGAAGCAAGTGCAGAAAGGATTGTAACAGTAGTTTTTGCTGTTTTCATGAAATATCTCCTATTTATTCATTTCAATAAATAGTATAGCACGAGAGAAAAGTTAAGGCAAGTCATTCTCTGACTATGGATGAAGATTCTATAGAAGATAATGTAATGAAAAAAAAAGCGATTACTAACTTGAAATGTAGTTTCACCTCTAATTATTGACATTTCAGGAAAAATCGCAGTAAAAACTGCACAGCCTTCTTTAAATGTGCTATAATACAGGAAAAAATAATAATGGAGGTCACGATAATGGCAACATTTTTGATGATTTTTGTGGTGGTTTGTGTGCTCCTATTGGTGATAGTCACACTGAGTACAGTTTATGTGGTTCGTCAGCAGTCGGTGGCGATTATTGAACGCTTTGGGAAATACCAAAAGGTTGCCAATAGCGGTATTCATATTCGATTGCCTTTTGGAATTGACTCGATTGCAGCTCGGATTCAGTTGCGCTTGTTGCAAAGCGATATTGTGGTTGAGACTAAGACCAAGGACAATGTGTTCGTTATGATGAATGTGGCGACCCAGTACCGTGTCAATGAGCAGAGCGTGACAGATGCCTACTATAAACTCATGCGTCCAGAATCTCAGATTAAATCTTATATCGAAGATGCTCTTCGCTCTTCTGTTCCCAAATTAACCTTGGATGAATTGTTTGAGAAAAAAGATGAGATTGCCCTTGAAGTTCAACACCAAGTAGCAGAAGAAATGACTACTTATGGCTATATTATCGTGAAAACCTTGATTACTAAGGTCGAACCAGATGCAGAAGTCAAGCAATCCATGAATGAAATCAATGCGGCGCAACGTAAGCGGGTCGCAGCGCAAGAATTAGCGGAAGCCGACAAGATTAAAATCGTCACTGCAGCTGAAGCCGAAGCAGAAAAAGACCGCCTCCATGGTGTGGGGATTGCCCAACAACGTAAGGCGATTGTGGATGGATTGGCAGAGTCTATCACCGAACTCAAGGAAGCCAATGTTGGCATGACGGAAGAACAAATCATGTCCATCCTCTTGACCAACCAGTATTTGGATACCTTGAATACCTTTGCTTCTAAAGGAAACCAGACTATCTTTTTACCAAATACGCCAAATGGTGTTGATGATATCCGTACACAAATCTTGTCAGCCCTCCGTGCTGAGAAGAAATAATAGACTAAAGAGCTTGGCAACAGGCTCTTTTTGCATTGCATTTGTTAAGAAAAGCAAAGAACATTGATATACATTTATACTCAATGAAAATCAAAGAGCAAACTAGGAAGCTAGCCGCAGGCTGTACTTGAGTACGGTAAGGCGAAGCTGACGTGGTTTGAATTTGATTTTTGAAGAGTATTAAATAAAAATTATTGTATGTTGTCCCCCTTAATTTGGAGTGATAAGGGAATAACTAGAAAGATTTGTGAATACAAACTATTTCTGATATACTAAATATACAGTAATAATGAATGATAGGATATGGGATGAAAGAATTTCAATTTGAGAGAAAGCAGCGTTTTTCTTTGAGAAAATATACAATAGGAGCTTGTTCGGTCTTGCTAGGAACGAGTTTATTTTTTGCTGGTATGGGGGCTCAACCCGTACAGGCTACAGAAACGACTTCAACACTAATTTCAAGTCATTACTTGGATGAGCAGGATTTACCTGAAAAGCTGAAATCTGAGTTGCAATGGTTTGAAGAAAATAAGATTGAGGTAAAAGAGGGAAAAGAATACTATTTTGTCTATCGAAAATTGGCTACAAGATTACCAGAAACAGGTCTGTTTTCTAATGATGAGATGTTTATCTTGGGAGCAGGATTATTATTGCTTTCCTTCACTTTAATCAAGAGAAAAAAGGGAGCGTCTTACTTTCTTGTGACAGTCTTTGCTGTTGGTGGTTTGGGAGTATCCATCTCTGCTTTAGAAAATCTGGTAGAATTGCAACCAGCCCTTGTTAAAAGGGTAGAAGGTCAGTTTCTACCAAGTCCTGAAAGAGTTCAAGGATATGAATTTACGGGATATTATTTGGTAAGAGATAGTGCTAGCAAGGAACTTTCTGTTGATAAGGTAGAGTCGCCAGTATTATCTCAAAAGGAGGAAAGTTCAGAATCTCAGTCTAAGAAGATTGTACCACAGACTGCATCTCATTTTAGCTCGACTAAAGATCTTGTGCAATCTCCTCAACCATCTTACGCAGTTGAGCCTGTTTTAAATCCAACTTCTGAAAAAAGTATGAATATTGAGTCTAAAAAAGTACCAGATGAAGGAATGAAAACTGTTATTGAAGACAAGCCAGAACTGGAAGTTAGGATAGGGGAGATAGAGTTTGAAACTCAATTTCAGTCTGACCCAACTCTGGCTAAGGGAGAAAAAAGAATTTCTATAGAAGGTGCCAAGGGACAAGAACGAATCTTAACAGAAGTAAGGGTTGTCGATGGTATTGTTACGCGAAATGAAGTAGGGAGAGAAGTGCTTCGTGAACCAGTTGCTCAGGTGATTTTGGTCGGGGCAAAAGAGAAGGAACCTCAAGAAAATAGTATAAGCCTAGCCCCGGAAGTCCAACCACCTCTTCCGTCTTATGAGGGCGGTGTTTCCGGCGAATCCTTGGTGGAACCGTCCCTTCCATCTTATGAAGGCGGTGTTTCCGGTGAGTCCTTGGTAGAACCAGCGCTTCCGTCTTATGAAGGCGGTGTTTCCGGTGAGCCTTCGGTAGAGTCGTCTCTTCCGTCTTATGAAGGCGGTGTTTCCGGTGAATCCTTGGTGGAGCCGTCCCTTCCCTCTTATGAAGGTGGTGTTTCTGGCGAATCCTTGGTGGAACCGTCCCTTCCCTCTTATGAAGGTGGTGTTTCCGGCGAAACCTTGGTAGAACCAGCGCTTCCGTCTTATGAAGGCGGTGTTTCTGGCGAATCCTTGGTGGAACCGTCCCTTCCCTCTTATGAAGGTGGTGTTTCCGGCGATCCTTCGGTAGAGCCATCTCTTCCGTCTTATGAAGGCGGTGTTTCCGGTGAATCCTTGGTGGAGCCGTCCCTTCCGTCTTATGAGGGCGGTGTTTCCGGTGAGTCCTTGGTAGAGCCGTCCCTTCCATCTTATGGAGGTGGTGTTTCCGGCGATCCTTCGGTAGAGCCATCTCTTCCGTCTTATGAAGGCGGTGTTTCTGGTGAGCCTTTGGTAGAACCGTCCCTTCCATCTTATGAAGGCGGTGTTTCCGGTGCATCCTTGGTGGAACCGTCCCTTCCATCTTATGAGGGTGGTGTTTCCGGTGAGCCTTCGGTAGAGCCGTCTCTTCCTTCTTATGAAGGTGGCGTTTCCGGCGAGCCTGAGATACAGGAGGCTCTCCCAGAGTATAAAGATGACACTCAACTTCCTCAGACCAAAGTGGAGACCAAAGCTGTTCCTTATGAAATCGTTTATGAAAAGAATGAGGCACTAGACCACGGAGTTACAAGAGTAAAGATTCCGGGTGCTGAGGGACAAGAACAAGTTACTACTACTTATACTAAAGATCAAGCAAGTGGAAATATTTCTGAGAATAAAACTGTCAAAATAGTAGTTAATAAAGTTGATCAAGTTGTAGAAGTTGGAACTAAACCGAGTGTTGAAACTACTGTCTTATCTCATAAAACGATTTACCAAGTGAATCCTGCTTTGGAGTTCAGACGACAGGAAGTAGCGGTTGCGGGGCGTGATGGTTCGGTGGAAACTAGGACGACTTATCAACTAGACAAGGCAACAGGTCAGGTGACGGTATCTGATACTACTAAACAAGTAAATTCAGCAGTCGATAAAGTGATTCAAGTTGGTAATGTGGAAAAAGTAATACAACCGATTGCTGTTACTGAGGAGCGAAGAGAGGATTCTTCACTTGCTAAAAATATAGAAAAGGTAGTCTCTGAAGGAGAAGTTGGTGAGACTACACTTACCAGAACCTACGCTATCAATGAACAAACTGGTGAATTGGTTAATCCTCAAGAAGCGAGTCAAATAACAAAACCAATGAAACCGAGAGTTGTTTTAGTTGGTAGTCAGGAGGATAAACCACACATTCTTCCGGCTAATAGTGAGAGAGAAGATGCTGTGGATGTGTCTGCTCTTACCACAAGCGCGAGATCAGTAGATTTCTTACATGACAGTAAACTAAAAGCACAGTTAGAGCCTACCTATGATCCTCGAGATATTATAACAAAGAGAATTGCGCTCAGAAAAACACACCCAAATATCACTGACCAAGAAGTCAAAGATATGTTGCGCACAGAGTATCTTCAAAAACTGTCAATTCAAGAAAGCTTTGATCAGACGAAGATGCAAGCTGAGTCAAGTTTCAAAAAGATTGCCTCGCATACATTGGGAATTATAGGAGATACCCCTGAAAATCGTAGCAAGGTCAAACAAGAGCTTGAGCAATACAAAGAGCAGATCTTGTTGGGACTGTCTTATATCAACCGTTTTTATAATATTCAATTGGGGGACACGAATATTCGTGATATTCTGGCCTTTAATCCAAGCTCATTTGGTAATAAAACAATGACAGCCTTGGATAGTTTGAAAAAATTAGGATCCATGTCTTATGAAGAGATGAAGTTGACCAATAGTCCTCAAACATTTACAAAATACTTATCTACTATTACAGGTAAGGCTAGCTTGAAGGAATTTTTAGACAGTAATCGCCAACTCTTTACGTCAGATGATGCGGATACTTGGCTTAAAAAATCTAGCCAAGCTATGATTGTTGAAAAACCATCTAAGGAAAATCCTTCAGCGCATGTGGGGCTGTATAGCAAGTTGACAGCTGGGGAAAAGGATTCTCGTAAACAAGAGGCTAATATGGCTGCTATTTTGGGCCTTTTGAATGTGAAAGAACCAAGTGTTTATGTGATTAGCAATATGGCGACGATTACTTATGGTAATATTGGTTCCTATATAGATACTTCTCTTGCCCAGTCTAATCCAACTAAGTATCAGGCTGAGCTTGCTAGAGTCAAGTCTTTAATTGAAAAAGCGGCTGTACAACAAGCTAACTATGTTGATACTCTTTATCGTATAACAAAACCTGAAAATCGTGATAAGTTGCTTACAAATCGCTTGATTATTGATACGATGAAGAAATATACAAGCAATCCGAATGCCCAGATTGATAGCACTTGGTCACCAGCTACTGGTAGTGGAGCTGATAAAGGAGTTGACCAATTTATGACTCCTATGAATTACTATTCTCCAGTAAGTAAGGTGGGAGCTGAGGCCAATGGATTAGGTGTCCGTTACTTTATAGATAGGGTTCTGGATGATAGAGGTTCAGCTACTTATTCTCATGAAATGACGCACTTACTAGATAGAACGGTCTTGTTTAATAATCACGGTCGTCGAGATGGTACAGGAGCAGAGTTTTATGCGCGTGGTATTTTTGAAAACTCCTATAATCCAGAAAAGGATACTTATTTCAATCTCAACTTTGTATATGATGAGAGTGATAAGAATGGATTTTACAATAGAACACCTGATCGATTTAAAACGGCAGAAGATTTGCAATCTTACATGAAGGGAAGTTTTGATGTCCTTTATACTATAGATTACCTAGAAGCAGAGGCAAGCAAAGGCTTATCTGCAGAAGACAAGATGAGTTATTTCAAAAAAATAACGCCAATCACTTCAACAGGTCCTAGAACTTGGGTAGATTACCGTAATACAGCAGTTAAACCGACTCATAAGAGTGAGGAGATTCAAGCTCTGACCTTAGAAGATGCCAAAAAATTGACAGATATTGATAGTTTGATTGACAATCATATCCTAGTCAATCGTTATATCATTGCTGGTTTTTTGGATAAAGGTAAGATTGCAGCAAATGGTTACTATACTGTTGATATGTTTGATACCATTTATGGTGTTAGTCAAAATGACTCTGGTATGAGTGGGGATATCACCTTTAGAAAACAAGCCTTTGAATTGATGGCTACTTTAGGTTACTATGAAGGATTTGTTCCTTATGTGTCAAATCAATATAAGCAAGCAGCAGAGTCTGAAAACAAGCCTTTATCTGATACTTACATTTTCAATAACATTTTGAATGGTAAGAGCTATGCTGAGTTCAAAAAAGCACAGATTAAGGAAAGAGTAGATAGACTCAATCAATTGAAACCTTTGACAATTCAATATGAAGGTCAGGAAATAAGTCTGACAAGTCAGAAGTTAAGTGAATTAATGCAGAAAGCTGTCCAAGAGGAGTTGAAACAGATTAAGGCAGGCAATACAACTGCTCGCACCTATACCTTTATCGAAACTCCAGTCCAAAAACTGAAAAAAGCGATTTATAAAGCTTATCTCAAAGATTCAGATGACTTTAGACAATCGATTTACAATAGCTAAGACAAAAGGAACATCTCTCTGGAATGAACATTCAGAGGGGTGTTTTTTGCGCTCTTGTAAGGTTCGACCTTATTTCTTGAAAATTACAGTTTGCTTGAATATGGAATGATTTTCAGACTCCTCCACAAATTATAGAATCTTTTCTGAGGATTTAGGGAGTAATGGAGGAAATCTTGAAAGCGCTTTTGTTTTATGCTATAGTCAAGTAAAGCGAGTCGTTTAAAGAGGAATGTTTGTATGAGAAGAGAAGAAGTTTTACGAAATCACTGGTTTTTTAGCCAAGAGGTGGGGAAGGAAGAGGCCTTGGCACCGGATTTGCAGAGGGAAAATTGGCAGGCTATTCAAGTGCCACATGACTGGAGTATTTACAATGATTTTGACCAATACTCGCCAGCGCAAAATGAGGGTGGCCAGTTAAACGGGGGTCAGGCTTGGTACCGGACGCAGTTTTACTTGGAAGAAGATGCCAGTCTTGTATCGGTGCGTTTGTTGTTTGATGGGGTCTACATGAATGCCCAAGTCTATATCAACGGGCAAGTGCTGGGCTATTATCCCAGTGGCTATGCACCCTTTTCTTATGATATTACTCCTTATCTAAGAAACGATGGGACAGCTAACCAGCTTGCGGTTTTTGTGGAAAATCAGCAACCTAGCAGTCGTTGGTACTCTGGTAGCGGTATTTACCGAGAAGTAAAATTGTTGATTACAGATTCGATGCATCTGGATTTATATGGGATTAAGATAGAAAGTCTCAAGCTTAAGGAACAAAGAGCTGGGTGGGTGGAAACCCAGCTTGAAAGCAAGGTTTCAAATGATGGGCCTCAGTCTGTGTCGGTGTATTTGGAACAGAGTATCTGGTATGAAGGGCAGCAACTGTCAGGTTGGCAGGAGACAGACTCTCTAGTGATTGAAGCTGGGGAAACACACCATTTCCAACAAGTAATATCAATTTTTCAACCTTTGCTTTGGGATATTGATTCCCCTCACCTTTACCAATTGAAGACTCACCTCTACAAAAATGGCATTTTGGTTGATGAAGAAGAGGAGACCTTTGGTTATCGTTATATGGATTGGCAAGCGGATAAGGGTTTCTTTCTAAATGGTCGCTGGTTGAAGATTCATGGGGTTTGTCTGCACCATGACTATGGAGCGCTGGGAGCTGTGGAAAACAGGTCAGCTGCCGAGAGACGCCTGCGCCAAATGAAGGAAATGGGAGTCAACGCTATCCGAATAACACACAATCCAGCCAGTAGCATTTTGCTGGATCTAGCTGCCAAAATGGGCTTACTCATCCAAGAAGAAGCCTTTGATACCTGGTATGGAGGCAAGAAAGAATATGATTATGGTCGCTTTTTTGAGGAAGAAGCGACTCATCCAGAAGCGAAAGCAGGCGATTTCTGGTCAGATTATGATTTGCGCACTATGATTGAACGTGGTAAGAACAATCCAGCGATTTTTATGTGGTCCTTGGGAAATGAAGTCAGCGAAGCAAATGGCGATACTCATTCATTGATGACTATCAAACGCTTGCTAGAAAGAGTCAAGGAGGTTGATGATAGCCGTTTTGTGACCATGGGAATGGATCAGTTCCGCTTTGGAGATGGTTCTGGAGGCCATGAAAAGATAGCTAATTTGCTGGATGTGGTGGGCTTGAATTACTCAGAAGATAATATTGACGGGATTCGCAAAAGACATCCTAAGTGGCGACTTTACGGATCTGAAACCTCATCAGCTACAAGGACGCGTGACAGCTATTTTCGCCCAGATAAGGAATGGGTTGGGGATAATCGTCGAGTGCGGAATTTTGAACAGTCGGACTATGGCAATGATCGGGTTCCTTGGGGGAAGACAGCGACGGCTTCTTGGATAGCAGATAGAAATCGGCTAGACTACGCAGGTCAGTTTATCTGGACAGGAGTGGACTATATTGGTGAGCCGACTCCTTGGCACAATCAAAATGACACGCCTGTCAAGAGTTCCTATTTTGGGATCGTGGACACAGCAGGGATTCCTAAAAATGACTATTATCTCTATCAAAGTCAGTGGTTGGATCTGGATCAGCATCCCATGGTTCATATCTTACCCCACTGGAATTGGGAAATCCACAATAGTTATCAACAAGTTGTGGATAAGTATGGGGATATCCCTGTTCGAGTGTATTCAAATGCCCGTTCTGTAGAGCTATTTCTAAATGGAAAATCTCAAGGTAGGAAGATCTTTCAGGAAAAATGGACTTCAGATGGTAGAAAATACCAAGAGGGACAAGGTTCTGACCAACTCTATCTTGAATGGCGTTTGGCTTATCAACCGGGAGAATTGCATGCTGTAGCCTATGATTATCAAGGTCAGATTGTGGCAGAAGATAGGGTGGTGACTGCAGGTAAGCCAGCCAAAATCGGGTTACATGCCGATAAATCACAACTGGAGCCAGATGGGCAAGACCTCCTTTATCTCTATTTTGATGTATTGGACAAGGATGGAAATTGGGTGCCGACTGCCTCCAATCAGCTTCATTTTGAAATTGCAGGCCCTGCTCGCATTGTAGGTGTGGATAACGGCAGACAGGCCAGTCGTGAACGTTACCAAGCCCAGAAAAATGGTCGGTTTAAGCGGAAAGCCTTTCATGGCAGAGGTGTACTTTTGGTTCAGAGCTTGGAGCAGGTAGGTCAAGTGAGAGTAAAGGCTAGTGCCAGAGGGCTAGAGCCAGCAAGTTTTGATATCTTAGTGGGAGAGGCTTTGGCTTGTCAGCCAGTGAAAAATAAGCGCTTATTTGAGATTCGAGTGGACAAGCAGGCAGGATTACAAGAAGGGGCTTCCCCAGCTATTGGACTTTATCCACAAACTGTGGATAACCCTGTGAACAAGGTGGGGAATAGTGAAGTGATTTGGGAGATGAGTGGCAGTGCCCACGCCATTATCAAGCAGGGAGTGCTTCATTGTTTGTCTGCTGGCGACTTGGCTATCCGAGCCATGTATCAAGGGAAGACCTATCAAACTCACTTGCAGGTCTCAGAAAATACCTCGCTAGGGCAGGCACTTTCTGTACGACCACTTCGCTTGTATACAGCTAAGGGAACTTATCCACAGCTGCCATCTTCAGTCTTGGTGGACTATGAGTCCGGTAGTGCAAAACGAGTCAAGGTTGTTTGGGAGGCAATCTCCGAAGAAGATATAGCAAGCTTTCATAAATTTACGGTATCTGGTCATCTTGAGGGGCTGGATATAAAGGCTTCTGCTCAGATTTGTGTCCAAGGGATTTGCGCTATTGAGCCTGAAAGAGTCTGGACGCTTGTCAAGGAAGCCCCACACTTACCAGACCGAGTCAAGCTAGTCTTATCAGATGGCAGACGAGATACGGCCAAGGTGACTTGGGATGAAGTCGATCCTCGAGTCTATGCTCAGGTAGGAGAATGTGTGCTCACAGGGCAAGTAGCGGGCTGTGAGTTGCCAGCAACAGTCACTATTCATGTGACAGATGCTAGTGTAGATGGGGAAGTCATTTCCAATCAGTGGACAGGATCTAACCTGCCTCTGGTCTTTGCTTCCCACTCAGAGCCGAATCACCCAGCCTCTTACCTCAATGACAAGGTCATTGCTCGGAAGAAATCGACAGCCAATACTTGGATTGCTAAGTCAGAGAAAGCCAGCGTGGGCATTCTTTTTGGAGATGCAGGGATTTTAAAACCGCGATTTGTGGATAACCTGACCTTGTATTATGTTGAAAATCAAGACTATGTGGCGGTGGAGCCGACCTTTATTGATTATTACATAGGGAATGAGCCTAGCTTACCTCGGACTCCAAATCATTTGGATAAGGATTCCCTGCTCAAGCAAGAGGAGAATTGGCGCCCTGTATCAGCTATCCGAAAAGTTTCAAGCGACAAGGATGAAGAGCTTCGTTTTGAATTTGACAAGGTGGAAACCTATGCCCTTCGTCTTCGATTTGAAAATTTGACCAGTCCCATAGCCTTAACAGAATTGCAAGTACATGCCAAAAAAGTAAAGAAAAATGTAGATAGGAAATAGTATGGTAAGAGAAATAAAACCGCATGGGCCCTTGCCTAGTCAGGCCCAGCTAGCGTATTTAGAGGATGAACTAGCAGCCTTTATCCATTTTGGACCCAATACCTTTTATGATCAGGAATGGGGGACAGGTCAGGAGGATCCTGAACGCTTTAACCCGACAAGGTTAGATGCGCGTGAGTGGGTTCGCGTGCTCAAAGAAACGGGTTTTAAGAAGTTGATTTTGGTGGTCAAGCACCACGATGGCTTTGTCCTTTATCCGACAGCTCATACAGATTATTCGGTCAAGGCCAGTCCTTGGAGGAATGGGGAGGGGGATTTGCTCCTTGAAGTATCCCAAGCTGCCACAGAGTTTGATATGGCTATGGGGGTCTACCTATCACCCTGGGATGCCCATAGTCCCCTCTATCATGTGGACCGAGAAGCGGACTATAATGCCTATTATCTGGCTCAGCTGAAGGAAATCTTATCAAATCCTGCCTATGGAAATGGAGGGAAATTTGCTGAGGTCTGGATGGATGGTGCCAGAGGAGAGGGCGCTCAAAAGGTCAATTATGAATTTGAAAAATGGTTTGAGACCATTCGTGATCTGCAGGGCGATTGCTTGATCTTTTCAACAGAAGGCACCAGTATCCGCTGGATTGGCAATGAACGAGGGTATGCAGGTGATCCTCTATGGCAAAAGGTGAATCCTGATAAACTAGGAACAGAAGCAGAGCTGGACTATCTTCAGCACGGAGATCCCTCGGGCACGATTTTTTCAATCGGAGAGGCAGATGTTTCCATCCGGCCAGGCTGGTTCTACCATGAGGATCAGGATCCTAAGTCTCTCGAGGAGTTGGTCGAAATCTACTTTCACTCGGTGGGTCGGGGAACTCCACTATTACTCAATATTCCGCCGAATCAAGACGGTCTCTTTGACGATAAGGATATCAAGCGTCTCTATGAATTTGCAGCTTATCGTGACGAACTCTATAGGGAAAATTTGGCTCTGGGAGCTAAGGTATCTGGTCCAGCTTTTTCCGCAGCCTTTGGCTGTCATCATCTGACAGACGGCCTTGAGACTAGCTCTTGGGCAAGCGATGTAGACCTGCCCATCCAGCTAGAATTCGACTTAGGGGCGCATAAAACTTTCGATGTAATTGAGTTAAGAGAAGATTTGAAGCTAGGGCAACGAATTGCTGTTTTTCATGTGCAAGTAGAGGTGGACGGCGTCTGGCAAGAATTTGGTCCAGGCTTTACAGTTGGTCATAAGCGTCTCCTGCGAGGTCCGCTAGTAGAGGCACAGAAGGTGCGCGTGATGATTACAGAGTCACAGGATTTACCTGTACTGACCAAGATTTCACTCTATAAAACTCCTAGCTTATCAAAAAAAGAAGTTGTTCAGGGACTAGCATTTGCAGAAAAAAGTCTAGCTGTATCAAAGGGAGAGACTCTTCATTTTAGGATTGAACGTAGCGAAAGTGACACTCCTTTGGAGGCTAAGGTTTCGATTCAACCAGGGACAGGTGTCCATGGTGTCGCCTATCAGGACGAAATTCAAGTCCTTCAATTCCAAGCTGGAGAATGCAAAAAAGATTTGCATCTACCAACCCTGTATTTTGCTGCTGATAAGACCTTGGATTTCTATCTGAATCTGACTGTTGATGGACAACTGATTGATCAAGCTCATATTTTAGTTGAAACGAGATAAAATATCTTCACAATTCATTTCTTTTCCGAATAAATAGATAGTAGCAGTGAATCTAGCAAACCTAGATTTAAAACTGTGGTATAATAAAAGGAGGAAATGGATGATTTTAAGACATCCGGGCATCAGCCCGACCAATGACTTGGTAGCTAAGAAAATCTTTAGCAATCCAGAAATCACTTGTCAATTTATCCGCGATATGTTGGACTTACCAGCAAAAAATGTGACGATTTTGGAGGGAAGTAACATTCACGTCTTGCCTTCCGTACCTTACTCAGCGCAGGATTTCTATACCAGTATAGATGTTTTGGCGGAGTTGGATAATGGTACGCAAGTAATTATTGAAATTCAAGTTCATCATCAGAATTTTTTCATCAATCGCCTGTGGGCTTACTTGTGCAGTCAGGTTAATCAAAATCTTGAAAAAATCCGCCAACGAGAAGGTGATACACACCAGAGTTACAAGCATATCGCACCTGTTTACGCAATCGCTATTGTGGATAGTAATTATTTCTCAGATGACCTGGCTTTTCATAGCTTTAGTATGCGAGAAGATACGACAGGTGAGGTCTTAACCATCACAAACAACGGACAAGAAAACCATCTAGTCAAGATGGCATTCTTGGAACTCAAAAAATACAGAGAAACCAGCAAAGACGAGGTTCGTAAACCGTGGTTGGAGTTTTTCGGGAATAAACCCTTTACCCAGGAACCCGAGCGAGCCATCAGCCAGGCAGACCAACTGCTAGACTACAAGAGCTGGTCCGAGGAGGACAGGAAAATGTTTAGTCAACTACGTATGCGTGAAGAACAGGCATTATTGGCTCATGATTATGCCTTGGAAACTGCTAGGGCAGAAGGGATTGAACAGGGATTGGAACGTGGTCTTGAGCGTGGGAAAGTTGAAGGAAGGGAAGAAGGGAAACTTTTTGCATTTCTGGATATGGTACGCCAACATGTTTTAACTTCCGAATTTGCAAGTGATCAATTGGGTATGACTGTCGCTGAGTTTGAGGCGTTATTGAAAGATTAAGACAATCACAAACAATGGACAGGAACACCATCTAGTCAAGATGGCATTCTTGGAACTCAAAAAATACAGAGAAACCAGCAAAGATAGTATTCGCAAGCCGTGGTTGGAGTTTTTCGGTAACAAACCTTTTACCCAGCAACCCGAGCGAGCCATCAGCCAAGCAGACCAACTGCTGGACTACAAGAGCTGGTCCGAGGAGGACAGGAAGATGTTTAGTGAACAACGCAGGCGTGAAGAACAAGCCTTGTTAGCACAGGACTATGCCTTGGAACAAGCTGAGGCAAAGGGCTTAGAACGTGGTCGTGCAGAAGGTATTGAACAAGGTTTAGAGCGTGGGAAACTCTTTGCTTTCCTAGATATGGTTCGTCAAGGTCTTCTGACTTCAGAGGTTGCGAGTGAGCAGCTGGGAATGAGCGTCTCTGAATTTAAGATACTGTTATAAAACCATCACGATAATGCATTCCTAGAACTCAAAAAATACAGAGAAACCAGCAAAGATAGCGTTCGCAAGCCGTGGTTGGAGTTTTTCGGTAATAAACCCTTTACCCAAGAACCCGAGCGAGCTATCATCCAAGCAAACCAACTGCTGGACTACAAGAGCTGGTCCGAGGAGGACAGGAGAATGTTTAGTGAACAACGCAGGCGTGAAGAACAAGCCTTGTTAGCACATGATTATGCCTTGGAAACTGCTAGGGCAGAAGGTATTGAACAGGGGTTGGAACGTGGTCGTGCAGAAGGTATTGAACAAGGTTTAGAGCGTGGACTTGAACGAGGAAAAGTTGAAGGAAGTTTGTCTATGCTAGTAAATCTAGTACGTCAAGGTCTTCTGACTTCCGAGGTTGCTAGCCATCAATTGGGAATGACCGTGGCTGAGTTTGAGGCCTTGTTGTAAGTAGAAAACGATGACATGTTACCGAAATGAGGTAGCATGTTTTATTTTTGGTTCATATTTTTTACGGATAATTTTTTCTTATGCAGTGCAAAAATAGTTTGTTTCACCCATCAAACTTATTTATTTTACTACCAATCCTATATGAATGCGCTATCTTTATGGATGGAATTAAAACAAAAGCAAATTTATTATAAAAATATGCGGATTATTTATTTACAAAAACAAGAAAATATACAAAACTAATTTATCTGAAAATCCCTTACTTTCCCAAAACGCTTTTTTTTTTTTTGCGAAAATTTTAAATCAAATCATTTGCATATATATTGAAAATAAGATAAAATGTAAATTGTAGATCTCTACATACAGGTGTCATGTGGAAATCAAATTAATTAACCTTACAAAAGGAGAAAAGAAAATAATGGAAAACAAACCATCTATGAGTCGTGTTGAACGTCTGCACCGTGAAAAGGTCACTCGTTACTCGATCCGTAAATATAGTTTTGGGGCGGCTAGTGTAGCTGTCGCTGCTCTTTTCATGTTCTTAGGGAATGGAGCTGTATCTGTTCAAGCGGATCAAATCCAACCTGTCCAACCTGGAGACACAGCTGCTGCGCCAGCAACTCCAACTTTGGACAAGACCCAACTTGAAAGCTACATTTCAGAAATTGAGACAAAACTTTCTAACGGTTCTTACGATAACAAAACGGAAGAAAGTGTTGCAGTATTAAAAGCTGAACTAGAATCTGCAAAAGCTACATTAGCGAACGCAACTACTCAAGCTGAACTAAAAAAAGCTTACAGCCAACTTGTCACTACAGCTAACTCTAAATTAAGAAACAAGCCTGTAGAGAAAAAAGAAACTCCAGCAGTAGATACAACTGAAGGTAAAGAAACTGTAGGTAAGTCAGCTGAAAACACTGAGAAAAAACCTGACTCTAACTCAATCGAAAATACAGGTTCTAATGATGCTCGTAATGGCCAAGCATTAGACAAAAACAATGCTTTCCGTACGGGAACTGATACAGAAAAACCAAAAGTATCAATCGATTATGATGATCCAGCATCTAAAACATTCTGGGTAACTCCAACAGAAGAAACAAATATCACTGGACGTATCAAGATTACAGATAACAGTGGTAAGATTGTTAAAGGTTGGATGCAAAAAATGGGTGGTGGAACTGATACTAATATAGGGTATGGATTAAACAACTCTAATATTAATTCTGAAACGACTGCCACAGCTGACCAACCAGCAACACTTTCTGTTACAGGAAAATTACAAGCGCGCCTTAATGGAAATCCGTGGAAAAATGGTTCAACCGTAGTATCACGTAAAGTTCGTGCTAAAGATGCAAGTAACAATGAAATCGATAATGAAGGTTCATCTGATCCAGATTATCAAGTATTCTTCAAAGTTCGTTCACAAAACGTAAAATACACAGAAGATTTAGCAAATAAAGCTGCAAACTTTGATAAAGTTGCGGTAGCTGATCCAGCACAACTTCAACAGCCAGAATTAGATAAAATCAAAGCTAAATTACAAGAAGGT
Organism: Streptococcus mitis; assembly: GCA_018364455.1. Classification (GTDB taxonomy): domain Bacteria; phylum Bacillota; class Bacilli; order Lactobacillales; family Streptococcaceae; genus Streptococcus; species Streptococcus mitis_BR. Next base: position 49,849 of record JAGZLW010000010.1, read on the forward strand.
GCTGATAACAACCTTAACGGTAAGATTGATACAGTTACTCAAAAAGGTGACAAAGTTGTTATTACTTATAACGATGGAACAACAGCTGAGCGACCAGTAACTGACTTTGCACGTGTAAACCAAGCACCAACAGCGGAATTTCCTTTCTCCAATGCAAGAGCTAAAGAAATCTATGTTTACGGTGCAGAAGAAAACTCATTTGATATTAAAATCAAAGATGATAGCGGAAAAATTGCAAGTGCAACAGTAAGACAAGGTGGAAATAGAACTTTTGCTGAAGTTCCAGGTGAGACAAATAAAATTAGTACTCAATATGGATACACAGCGAATACTATTACTACTGAGACGCCAGCAACAGATGCAAATCCAGCGGTAATCACTTACTCAGGTACACCAGCGGCGACAGATGGTTTAAAACAAGATAAGTTAGATGCAGCGACTAGAGGAGAAACCCCAGCAGGTTTAACTTTAGGATGGCGTTTCCTACGAGTTGCAGATGCTGATGGAGGAGAAATTGGAGGAAGCGCAACAGGTGCAGATGATCCAGGTTCTTTCGTTGTTATCCTTAAACCACAAACTCAAAAATACGATGTTACAACACCTGAAAACGAAGCTGCTAAAGTACCAGTAGCTGATGCTAATAATGTAACAGCTGAAGAGTTCGCAAAAATAGTTGGTGCAAACAATGCAAACATCAAACTTCACTATTCTAAAACGAATACAGATGCTAACTTAGTTGCGAAACAAGGTCAAAATGTTGACGATAAAGATGCTAAGATTAAATCTGTTACAAAAGTAGATAACAATATGGTGGTAACGTATAAAGATGGATCTACAGATACATTACCATTAACTAAATTTGCCCGTACAAACGCAGCTCCAACAGTAGAAATTCCTTACTCTGTAGAGGGTAAAAAAGACGTTTACGTGTATGCGAACGAAGATTTTGAAATTCCTGTTAAATTTACAGATGATTCAGGAAAAGTAGCATCTGCTACAATTAAACGTGGTGGAAATCAGGATTCACCAGCTAAAGATGCATCTAATCCTGATGTTTTAGATAATCAGTACAATACAACAGTTGAAAAAATCTCTACAGAAACCCCAGCAACTGCTGAAAATCCAGCTATTGTAAAAATTAAAGGGAACATTTCAAAAGATAACTCTGGAATTGCTGAGAATAAATTCCCTAAAGAAGCAGGTCAAGAACTTACAATTGTAACTCGTTATGCAACAGCTACAGATACTGATGGTGCATTTATCGAGAATACTGCAACTTCTAATTCATATGCGACTGACCCAGGTTCATTCACTATCAAACTAAAAGCTCAAACAGCCAAATATGATATTAAAACTCCAGCTACAAAAGTTCCTGTAGTGGATGCTAATAATGTCACAGAAGCTGAGTTTAATGAGATTAAGAAAAATATTAAAATTCAATACTCTACCGAAAACCCAGATAAAAATCTAGCTGATAAAAAAGGTACAGAAGTAGAAAATCAAGATGATCGTATTGAATCTATTACAAAAGATGGGAACAATGTTGTAGTAACCTATAAAGACGGTTCTAAAGATAGCAAACCATTAACAGACTTTGCACGTACAAACCCAGCACCAACAGTTGAACTTCCATACTCAAACCCAGATAAGAAACAAATCTATGTCTACACTGGTGAGAATACTGACTTAACATTCAAAGCTTCAGATGATGCAGAAGTTAAAGATTTGTACCTACGTGGACCAGGGGATGTTACTTGGGCTAATGCTAAGGACTATGGATTCAAGATAGGAGCGGTATCTGATAGTGCGGTTTCTGAAGGAGAAGGAACAGTATCTGCTGACAAGAGAACAGCAACTATCAAGATGACAGGTGTTACAAATCTTAAAGCTCCAAACCAATGGACAAGTTTCATTGAAGCGAAAGACAACGATGATGCCAAATCGATGACAGGTGCAAACTACAATGCTACAACTGATGATGCAGAACGTCAGCAAAAACCAGGATACGTTAATTTCATTGTTAAAAACCAAACATCTAAATATGACATCGCGGCTCCAACAGAAAAAGTTGCTGTAACAGATCCAGCTAACGTAACAGAAGCAGAATTAGAGAAAATCAAAGAAAAACTACAAATTGAGTACTCTAATAACAATGATGATGCTAACTTAGCTGACAAAAAAGGTAAAACTGTAGATGCTGAAGATGCTAAGACTAAGATTGCCTCAGTAACAAAAGATGATAAAGGAAATCTTGTAGTAACATATACAGATGGTTCTACAGATAAAAAACCATTGTCAGAATTTGTAACTCTAGACAAACAACCTGCTATCGATGCGGTTAATACAGCAGCTGAGAAACAAATTGAGGCTATTAACAATAACCCAGAAGCAACTAAAGAAGAAAAAGATAAAGCAATCGAGCAAGTAAATGCAGATAAAGCTAAAGCTCTTGAAGATATTGCTAACTCTACTGCTACAACTAAACCTGAGTTAGATAAAGTAGAAAAAGCAGGAACTGACAAGATTAAAACAGATAATCCTGTACTTTCTAAGAAACCAGCAGCTAAGCAAGCCATTGACGATGCGTTAGCAGCTAAAAACAAAGCAATCGATGCTCGTCCAGATTTAACTCCAGAAGAGAAAACTAAAGCTAAAGAAGCAGCAAAAGCAGCAGCTGATAAAGCTAAGGAAGCTGTCGATGCAGCAAAAACTAATGCAGCAGTTGATAAAGCTAAAGCAGATGGAACTAAAGCAGTTGCAGATGTAACTCCAGTAGCCAAAGCGGAAGCTAAGAAAGCAATTGCAAAAGCATTAGAAGATAAAAATAGCGAAATTGATAAGCGTACAGACTTAACTGATGAAGAAAAAACAGCAGCTAAGAATGAAGCAAAAGATAAAGCTGATGCACAATTAGCGAAAATTAATGAACAACCTGATGCAGCAGCTACACCAGAAGCAGCTAAAACAGCTCAAGATGTAGTAGATGCAGCTAAGAAAACAGGTGTAGATGAAGTTACTGCAGTAAATCCAGTAGCTAAAGCTAAACCAGAAGCTAAAAAAGCAATCGATAAAGCGTTAGAAGCTAAAAACCAAGAAATCGATGCTCGCACAGATTTAACTCCAGAAGAGAAAACTAAAGCTAAAGAAGTAGCAAAAGCGCAAGCAGATGTAGCTAAAGATGCTGTTGATGCAGCAACTACAAATGCAGCAGTTGATAAAGCTAAAGCAGATGGAACTACAGCAGTTGCAAATGTAACTCCAGTAGTTAAAGAAGCGGCTAAAAAAGCAATCGCAGATGAATTAGCAGAAAAAGAAAAAGCAATCGATGCACGTAAAGATTTAACAGATGCAGAGAAAGCAAAAGCTAAGGAAGAAGCACAAGCGAAAGCAAAAGAAGCAACAGACGCTATTAACAAGCAGCCAGATGTAGCAACTACACCAACAGCAGCTAAAACAGCTCAAGATGCAGTAGATGCAGCTAAAGCTAAAGGTGTAGCAGATGTTAAAGCTGTAAACCCAGTAGCTAAAGAAGCAGCTAAGCAAGCAATCGCAGATGAATTGGCTAAGAAAGTTGGAGAAATCGATGCACGTCCTGACTTAACTGACAAAGAAAAAGATGCAGCTAAGAAAGATGCTCAAGCAAAAGCTAAAAAAGCGACAGATGCTATTAACGCACAGCCAGATAACGCAGAAACACCAGAAAAAGCAGCAGAAGCACAAACAGCAGTAGATGGTGCAAAAGATAAAGGTGTAGCAGATGTTAAAGCTGTAAATCCAGTAGCGAAAGAAAAAGCTAAAGAAGAAATCGCAAAAGAGTTAGCTAAGAAAGAAGAAGCAATCGATGCACGTCCTGACTTAACTGACGAAGAAAAAGCAGCAGCTAAGAAAGATGCGCAAGCAAAAGCTAAAGCAGCAACAGATGCAATCGACGCTCAACCATCTATCGCAGAAACACCAGAAAAAGCAGCAGAAGCTAAAACAGCAGTAGATGGTGCAAAAGATAAAGGTGTAGCAGATGTTAAAGCTGTAAATCCAGTAGCGGCTAAGAAACCAGAAGCTAAGGAAGCAGTAGATGCAGCTCTTAAAGCTAAAGTAGACGCAATTAACGCACGTGAAGACTTAACTCCAGCAGAAAAAGATGAAGCTAAGAAAGCAGCAGAGAAAGCAGCAGATGACGCTAAGAAAGCAATCGATGCAGCAACAACAGATGCAGCAGTAGATGCAGCGAAAAATGCTGGTACTGGAGAAGTTGCGAAAGTAAATCCAGTAGCGAAAGAAAAAGCTAAAGAAGAAATTGCAAAAGAGTTAGCTAAGAAAGAAGAAGCAATCGACGAGCGTAAAGACTTAACTGACGAAGAAAAAGCAGCAGCTAAGAAAGAAGCTCAAGATAAAGCGAAAGAAGCAACAGATGCGATCAATGATCAACCAGCTAATGCAGAAACACCAGAAAAAGCAGCAGAAGCTCAAAAAGCAGTAGATGGTGCAAAAGATAAAGGTGTAGCAGATGTTAAAGCTGTAAATCCAGAAGCAGTAACTAAACCAGCAGCCAAGAAAGCAATCGAAGATAAATTAGCAAAACAATTGGAAGACATTGCTAACACTCCAGATGCTACTGATGAAGAGAAGAAAGTTGCAGCAGATGCAGCTAAAGCTCTAGCAGAAGAAGCTAAGGAAGAAATCGATAAAGCTGGAACAGATGCAGAAGTTAAGCAACTTCAAGAAAAAGCTGAAGGTGAAATTGAAAAATCTGTACCAGTTGTAGAAGATAAACCAAATGCTCGTAAAGCAATTGATGAAGAAGCAACAGCTAAGAAAGCAGAAATCGATGCGCGTAACGATCTAACTCCTGAAGCTAAAGCTAAATTAAAAGCTAAAGTAGATAAACTTGCGGAAAAATCTAAAGCAGCAATTGATGCAGTAAGTAGTGTAGACGATGTTAATACAATAGAAGAAGCTGATAAGGCGGCTATTAAAGCAATTGGAGAAGTAAACAGACCAATTGATAAAGTATTAGTAAAAGATCCAAGTGCATTAACAGATGAAGAAAAAGCTAAAATCTTAGAAGAAGTTAAGAAAGTTAACCCAACAGCTAAAGAAGTTAAATATGATGAAAATGGAAACATCGAAGTAACAACAGAAGCTGGCGATAAAGGAATTATCAATCCGACAAAATTAGTGAAAACTGAGGACCAGTTAGATAACGGTAAAGGTGGAAATGACATTAACAAACCACTTGATAAAGTTATCGTAAAAGATCCATCGAACTTAACTGACGAAGAGAAAGCTAAGATTGTTGCTAAAGTTGAAGAGGTAAATCCAGATGCTATCGTAACAATCGATGAAGATGGAACTGTTTCTGTTTCTACTCCAGAAGGTAAAACTGCAGCAATTCCAGCATCAGAATTAGTAAGAACTAAAGAAGATACTTCTAACCCAGATGCAGGAAATAGTAAAATTGTTAAACCAGCAGACAAAGTAGCCGGTGAAGCAAATGATCCGGATGATCAAGCTAAAGTAGAAGAAAAATTAAGAGAATTAAACCCAGAAACTAAATCTGTTAAATTTGATGAAGATGGTAATGCGACAGTTACACTGAAAGATGGAACTACTGCGACAATCCCATCAGAAGATTTATTCAAATCAGAAGTAGATGCAACTAAACCAAATGCAGGAAACGACATCGTTAAACCAGCAGATAAGACAGTAGTAGCAAATCCAGAAAAACTTACAGACGCTGAGAAGAAAGCGAT
>JAGZLW010000082.1 GCA_018364455.1 Streptococcus mitis
TCGCTTTTCATTATAGGTTATATGGGACTTTTTTTCTACACAAAAATAGGCTCCATAAGATCCATAGGGGATTTACCCACTACAAATATTATAGAGCCATTCTATTTTGTTCGTTTTTTGTTTTTAAATCTTAGGTCTTGTTAGTGTGAATGAAGCTGTTCTTATATACTTTCTTGATTTCGCTTTTATAACTGTTTAAGACTACAGTAGATTGAAATAAACTGCGAACAAATCTATTGGGGAATTCAAACAAGTTTATAGCAATGTTTTAGAAGTTTCAATGTGCTGTTTCAACTTCGGCATGAAATAAAATCTAAGTGTATTTTTATTTTTCTGTCTAATAAATTAAAATACTTGATTTATTAGCATAACAATGATAAAATTAAGATAAGAACAGTGTATAGGGTATGCCGTTAGTTAATATATATATATATATATATATATTAACTAACATTACCGTCTTCACTAGTTTAATAAATTATAAAGGAGTCTTTATAGATGGAAAATAATCATTCTATGAGTCGAGTAGAACGCTCACGTCGTGAGAAGGTAACTCGTTACTCTGTCAGAAAAGTAAGTTTTGGTGCGGCCAGTGTAGCGGTTGCAGCATTTTTTATGTTTTTGGGAAATGGTGCAGTGTATGCAGCAGAACCAAACGTAACAGCAACAGATTCTGCCCTAGCAGCTACTCCAGCAAATAATCAGTTGGATGAAAATTCTGGTGCCAGTGACTCGACTGCTCCGAAGGGTCAAGCAGACACAACTACTCCAGCACCTGCTGATGCTACTCCAGCGCCAGTAGTATCATCTACTACTTCAACAACAGAAGAAAAATCAGCAGAAAAAAACACTGAGGCATCATCTGCAGAAGCAAATAGCGTAGAAAACAAACAACAAACAACAGTAAAAGCTGAAGAGCCATCTACGACATCAGTAGCAACAACAAAACCTGCAGAAGAAACTGCAACAACAGAAATCAGCAAACCAAAATCACGTAAAAAACGTGCTGTAGATGCTACTTCTGTGGATACGGTAGCAGCAACATCTTCAAATGAAAATGACCCATTAGCTAAGAACCGTAAAAATACAGGTCAAATAATAAATGGAGATTTTTCAGATACCAGCAAAGGAGCTACGATTCCAACAGAAGGTCCTAGAAATGCAGCTAATACATATAGTGCAGTAACTGAAGATCAAATGGTGGGGTGGAAACTAGATAAAACAGATGGAAAGACTAATCGTTTTGATTTAGTATGGGGCCCTAACGCTCTGCCAGCTTATAACTATCTTACTTTTGGTAAAACACCAAATAAAGTAGGAGCCAATTTAGGGTTATATACTAACCATAATTTCTATGGTGGAAAAAGAAAAGAAGGTTCAGGTCCAATTTATCAGGATATTGATGTTACACCTGGTGGAGAAGCAGTTATCCGGTTTGTAGGATCAAGTGTATGGAATGCTAACGGGTATAATGGGGTTCAAGTAACCGTTTCAGATGCGTCAAATCCAGGAGATATTTTATATAAAGGATCGCCGTTTTTAAATGAAGCTAAATATGGAGTTTTTAGAGGTATCTTAAACATTCCAGCAAATGTAAGTAAAATTCGCTTAACATTTTCATCTACAGTGGATTCTTCTTTTGATACAGCAAATATGAAGAACCACCTAATCCCCAATGAATGGGGAAGTTCAGTGGTGGGGGATGTTAAAGTATCTTCAGGATCATTTGTGACCTCTAGCGTAAACAACATTGCGTATACAGAGACAGCAACATCCTCTTCAGCTAAAGTAGTTGATTCAACCGTGAGTGCTACCCTCACGAATGAAGGGTATGGAGATGCTATGGATGCTGAATATAAGGTTGTTCTTCCTAAGGGAGCAACATATAAATCAGGTACAAATGTCAAATCTTATTCATTTGACGAGTCATCTCGTACACTAACTCTAAAAATAGGCGAAGTAAAAAGGGATCAACCAGTAAAATTTGATTATACAATAACACTACCCGCAGATAAACCTACAAGAGAAACATTAACAGGTCATGTTAGTTATCGTACAAAAGGCTTTAGTATGAATGAAAGGTCTTTAAGTGTAAACCAAGCAACTGTTGGTGGACAAGAGTACGGTATTCGTAATGAATTTATTAAAACAGAATCAACAGTAAAACAAGGTTCAGTAGATATTCCTGCTCAAACAGTTACTGTCAAGATGTATAAAGATGATTTACAAACATCTGTGACACAAATGGAAGAAACACTTAAGACGTTGAATAAGGATGATTATTCAACAGAATCTTGGAATAGTTTACAAAAAGCACTTCGTGATGCAAAAAAAGTTCTATCAGAAACTGATGCTACTCCAATAGAAGATAGAGCAGATCAAGATACTATTAACAATTTTCCTATTTTATTAGCTAAAGAGAAAGCTAAGTTAGATTTAGATAAAGTTGCAAAAGAACAAAAAGTTGCAATAGATACTAAGAATAATGCTACAAGGGAAGAAAAAGCAGAAGCAAAAGCGAAAGTTGAAGATGCTTTAGATAAAGCAAATTTGGCGGTAGATGCAGCGAAAACAGTGGATGATGTGGCAACAATAGGCGCAACACAAACATCGAAGATTACCCCTATTTTTCCTGTTGAAGTCTCTAAGGATGCAGCAAAAGCAGAGATTCAAAAATCATTAGAACTTAAAAATGCAGAAATCAATGGTAATGATAATTTAACAACAGAAGAAAAAACTACTGCGTTAGCTGAAGCTAAGAAGAAAGCAGATGAAGCAAAAGCTTTAGTAGATGGAGCGACAACAGATGCGAGTGTAGAACGTGCAGAGATTTCAGGGATTAATAAAATAGAATCTTACAATCCAGCAGCTGTAGAAAAAGACACAGCTAAAAAGGCCGTAGAAGCCGCATTAAAAGCACAAGAAAAAGCGATTGACGCAAAAGCAGATTCAACAACAG